>NZ_NPDG01000188.1:0-204 GCF_002272225.1 Bacillus sp. 7894-2 | reverse complement strand
TTAGCGGGCGCCTTCCGCTTTTCTAATGCTGTCTAGCTCCAGCGCCTACCCCCTCGAGGTCACAAGCCGGACCTCCCAAAAAGGCAAAGGACGCCTTTCCGGGAGCCTCGTCTTGTGCTTTTCGGGGGTGGGCAAGGCGCTTCCGCTTTTCTAATGCTGTCTAGCTCCAGGCGCCATCGGCTCGAGGTCATAAGTCAATCCGTC
>NZ_NPDG01000187.1:0-204 GCF_002272225.1 Bacillus sp. 7894-2 | reverse complement strand
AATGATCATTTGATAATACATTTATATGAGAGTTAGACTTGTACTGTTACATAAAAAATGGGGCGACTGATGGGAATCGAACCCACGAGTGTCGGAGCCACAATCCGATGCGTTAACCACTTCGCCACAGCCGCCATAATATTATTGGCAGGGGTAGCAGGAATCGAACCCACATCAAAGGTTTTGGAGACCTTCGTTTTACCG
>NZ_NPDG01000186.1:0-207 GCF_002272225.1 Bacillus sp. 7894-2 | reverse complement strand
TCAGCTCCACATGTCTCCACGCTTCCACCTCTGACCTATCAACCTGATCATCTTTCAGGGATCTTACTAGCTTGACGCTATGGGAAATCTCATCTCGAGGGGGGCTTCATGCTTAGATGCTTTCAGCACTTATCCCTTCCGCACATAGCTACCCAGCGATGCCTTTGGCAAGACAACTGGGACACCAGCGGTGCGTCCATCCCGGTC
>NZ_NPDG01000185.1:0-211 GCF_002272225.1 Bacillus sp. 7894-2 | reverse complement strand
GTGACACTTCTTTTACATGGGGCCTTAGCTCAGCTGGGAGAGCGCCTGCTTTGCACGCAGGAGGTCAGCGGTTCGATCCCGCTAGGCTCCACCATAAATTTATAATCATTTCGGCGGTGTAGCTCAGCTGGCTAGAGCGTACGGTTCATACCCGTGAGGTCGGGGGTTCGATCCCCTCCGCCGCTACCAATATGATTATTATTTACAACAA
>NZ_NPDG01000184.1:0-213 GCF_002272225.1 Bacillus sp. 7894-2 | reverse complement strand
TCTTTTAAAGCAACTCTTATATTATAACGATCTTAAATTCAAATGTCAACAACTTTTTTGGTGCGGCCGAGAGGACTTGAACCTCCACGGGGTTGCCCCCACTAGGCCCTCAACCTAGCGCGTCTGCCATTCCGCCACGACCGCTTAATAAAGCGACAAGTAACATCATACCAAAACGTAATTCTTAATTCAATGGTAATTAATGGTGCGGGC
>NZ_NPDG01000183.1:0-215 GCF_002272225.1 Bacillus sp. 7894-2 | reverse complement strand
CCTCCTGGTTTGGGCTAATCCCGTTTCGCTCGCCGCTACTCAGGGAATCGCGTTTGCTTTCTCTTCCTCCGGGTACTTAGATGTTTCAGTTCCCCGGGTCTGCCTTCCATACCCTATGTATTCAGGTAAAGATCCTATCCCATTACGGATAGGGGGTTTCCCCATTCGGAAATCTCCGGATCAAAGCTTACTTACAGCTCCCCGAAGCATATCGG
>NZ_NPDG01000182.1:0-222 GCF_002272225.1 Bacillus sp. 7894-2 | reverse complement strand
GAACTGCTCCACCCCGCGACAATATTATTTATGTGATTTTTTCCATGCCCACATCTGGCATTACATCTCGCAGTTTAATCAAAGAAGTGCCGCCCCGATTTCAGAAAGATTATTCAAGCAGCAGCTCAATCGGTGCGCTGAAGAAATTCCTTCGAAGCTTATTCGGACGTGCTCCACCCCGCGACAATATTATTTATGTGATTTCGAATCACAAATTTGTTT
>NZ_NPDG01000181.1:0-229 GCF_002272225.1 Bacillus sp. 7894-2 | reverse complement strand
ACAAAGTAATTATAAATGGCTCAGTAGCTCAGTCGGTAGAGCACGACCGAATAAGCTTCCTTGAAATATTTCAGCGTACCGATTGATAAATCGGGACGAAGGACGAAGCCAAATTCTATTTAGGCAAAATAACTTAATATGGCTCAGTAGCTCAGTCGGTAGAGCAAAGGACTGAAAATCCTTGTGTCGGCGGTTCGATTCCGTCCTGAGCCACCATTTAAAAAATTTA
>NZ_NPDG01000180.1:0-229 GCF_002272225.1 Bacillus sp. 7894-2 | reverse complement strand
AATAACATTATCTAGTTTTCAAGGAACAAAAAATAACGAATCATATCGTTATGGTTGGTGGAGCCTAGCGGGATCGAACCGCTGACCTCCTGCGTGCAAGGCAGGCGCTCTCCCAGCTGAGCTAAGGCCCCATTATATGAGATGGTGGGCCTAAATGGACTCGAACCATCGACCTCACGCTTATCAGGCGTGCGCTCTAACCAGCTGAGCTATAGGCCCACATAATAGG
>NZ_NPDG01000179.1:0-231 GCF_002272225.1 Bacillus sp. 7894-2 | reverse complement strand
CGGCATTTGGTGCGGCATCTGTGGCATCATTGCTCCCTGTACCTGCGGCATTTGATGCGGCATCTGCTGTCCCATATCTTCTGCGCCCATCACATCCGATGGCATTTGAGCCATTGGCATAAACGGAGAAGATTCATCATAATCCGGACTTTCTACTCCGGCCATCATACCCATATGAGGCATCTGCGGCATCATCGCTCCCTGCACCTGTGGCATCTGGTGCGGCATCTG
>NZ_NPDG01000178.1:0-233 GCF_002272225.1 Bacillus sp. 7894-2 | reverse complement strand
GAATTAAATGAAAACGGGTATTTAATCAACCACAAGAAAGTTACAGGCTGATGACGGAAATGGACATACAATCAGTCGTCCAAAAGAGGAGAAAACGGCATGGTCATAGTCCGTCTATCATCTTCCCTAATCGCCTTAAAAGAAATTTTTGGGCTGCAGGACCTAATCAAAAGATGGTAACGGATATAACATATGTGCCTGTTGGAGAAGAATTTTATTATGTATCGGTCATC
>NZ_NPDG01000177.1:0-242 GCF_002272225.1 Bacillus sp. 7894-2 | reverse complement strand
GCTCCTGTTAAGCCGTACTCCGTGTTGTTGGCAATTTCAAGCGCATGGTCGAAATCTTTTGCCTTTGTGAAGCCAACGACCGGCCCGAAGATTTCTTCCTGCATTAAACGTGCATCCGGTGCAAGGTCAGCGAATACAGTCGGTTTGATGAAGAAGCCTTTTGAATTGTCCCCTTCTCCGCCTGTCATCAGCTTGCCTTCTTCTTTGCCGATTTCAATGTAGCTCATGATCTTGTCAAATGC
>NZ_NPDG01000176.1:0-257 GCF_002272225.1 Bacillus sp. 7894-2 | reverse complement strand
TGTCTCAGTCCCAGTGTGGCCGATCACCCTCTCAGGTCGGCTACGCATCGTGGCCTTGGTGAGCCGTTACCTCACCAACTAGCTAATGCGCCGCGGGCCCATCTGTAAGTGATAGCCGAAACCATCTTTCAGCTTTTCCTCATGAGAGGAAAAGAATTATCCGGTATTAGCCCCGGTTTCCCGGAGTTATCCCAGTCTTACAGGCAGGTTGCCCACGTGTTACTCACCCGTCCGCCGCTGACTTCAGGGAGCAAGCT
>NZ_NPDG01000175.1:0-290 GCF_002272225.1 Bacillus sp. 7894-2 | reverse complement strand
TTAATTTTTTGGGGCCTTAGCTCAGCTGGGAGAGCGCCTGCTTTGCACGCAGGAGGTCAGCGGTTCGATCCCGCTAGGCTCCACCATAATTATTACTTCATTATTTTGGCGGTGTAGCTCAGCTGGCTAGAGCGTACGGTTCATACCCGTGAGGTCGGGGGTTCGATCCCCTCCGCCGCTACCATTTACCTAAACGATGCTGGACCTTTAGCTCAGCTGGTTAGAGCAGACGGCTCATAACCGTCCGGTCGTAGGTTCGAGTCCTACAAGGTCCACCACTTTCTTTTATA
>NZ_NPDG01000174.1:0-312 GCF_002272225.1 Bacillus sp. 7894-2 | reverse complement strand
TTTCTAAGATTTGACGTGCATAGTACTCAAGGAAGTCAATGGCTTCCGCAGTATCAGCATCTGCCTCGTTCCAAGGCTTTCCTGCTTCTTTAGTTAAAAGGGCAGAAAATTCATGCTTTCGACGGCGGATAATTGCAGCAGCTTTGAATAAAACATCTGCGCGTGTTTCCGGCTTTACTTTTCTCCATGTTTTGAATGCTTCCACAGCAGCCTGCATCGCTTTTTCCGCAAGCTCGCGGTTTGCCTTTGAAACACGGCCCACTACTTCTTCTTTATTAGAAGGATTGATTGATACAATTTTATCTTCAGTAG
>NZ_NPDG01000173.1:0-322 GCF_002272225.1 Bacillus sp. 7894-2 | reverse complement strand
TATGACCGATAAATAATAAAATTCTTCTCCAACAGACACATATGTTATATCCGTTACCATCTTTTGATTAGGTCCTGCAGCCCTGAAATTCCTTTTAAGGCGATTAGGGAAGATAATAGAAGGACTGCGACCGTGCCATTTTCTCTTCTTTCGGATGACTGATTGTATGCCCATTTCCGTCATCAGTCTGTAGACCTTCTTGTGGTTGATTAAATACCCATTTTCATTTAATTCATCTGTCATACGAGGCCGGCCAAATTCAGGATGCATGAAATGAATCCCCAAAATGTGCTCTCGAATATCTTGTTCATCCTTAGCCTTC
>NZ_NPDG01000172.1:0-369 GCF_002272225.1 Bacillus sp. 7894-2 | reverse complement strand
AGACAGCTGTTGGCAACCACTTTCATCCAGAGGCCATATTGCATTCTGACCAAGGAATGCACTACACGCATCCTCTATTCCAAAGCAAAGTAAAAAGGCTTGGCCTAACTCAGTCAATGTCCCGAAAGGGAAACTGTTGGGATAACGCACCAATGGAAAGTTTCTTTGGACATTTTAAAGACTTATCAGAGTATAAATCACTTGATAATATAAAGGATGTAAAGAAAGAAGTAGATCGTGTAATCGAAGAATATAATCATCATCGTTATCAATGGGGCTTAAATAAAATGACCCCGGCACAATACCGGGGTCACTTATTAGCTGCATAGCGCTTTTTTATAAACTGTCCGTAAATGGGGGTACAGTTCA
>NZ_NPDG01000171.1:0-378 GCF_002272225.1 Bacillus sp. 7894-2 | reverse complement strand
TGGGCGCAGGAAATTTGAGAGGAGCTGTCCTTAGTACGAGAGGACCGGGATGGACGCACCGCTGGTGTACCAGTTGTCTTGCCAAAGGCATCGCTGGGTAGCTATGTGCGGAAGGGATAAGTGCTGAAAGCATCTAAGCATGAAGCCCCCCTCGAGATGAGATTTCCCATAGCGTCAAGCTAGTAAGATCCCTGAAAGATGATCAGGTTGATAGGTCAGAGGTGGAAGCGTGGCGACATGTGGAGCTGACTGATACTAATCGATCGAGGACTTAACCAAGTCATATTGGTAATTACTCGGCAAATGCTTCTTCATACATTATCTAGTTTTGAGGGAACGAAGTTTCTTCAAACCAAATAGTCCGGTGGCGATAGCGAG
>NZ_NPDG01000170.1:0-423 GCF_002272225.1 Bacillus sp. 7894-2 | reverse complement strand
TATGTGTTGGAGCGGGTGAAGGGAATCGAACCCTCATCATCAGCTTGGAAGGCTGAGGTTTTACCACTAAACTACACCCGCAAATAAATTTGGTTTGGAGGCAACACCCGGATTTGAACCGGGGATGGAGGTTTTGCAGACCTCTGCCTTACCACTTGGCTATGCTGCCTAAAAAAATGGCTGGGCTAGCAGGATTCGAACCTGCGAGTGACGGAGTCAAAGTCCGGTGCCTTACCGCTTGGCTATAGCCCAAAATATAATGCAAAAAAAAGAATAATGGGGCGATTGATGGGAATCGAACCCACGAGTGTCGGAGCCACAATCCGATGCGTTAACCACTTCGCCACAACCGCCACTATCCTACTGGCAGGGGTAGTAGGAATCGAACCCACATCAAAGGTTTTGGAGACCTTCGTTTTACCA
>NZ_NPDG01000169.1:0-433 GCF_002272225.1 Bacillus sp. 7894-2 | reverse complement strand
CATGTTACCATGGAGGAAAGAATGCTACTTGGAGGGGATTTTTTCTATGGCAAAGAAAGGACAAACTTTTAATAGCTATTCGGAGGAGTTTAAACATAATGCCGTCATGAAATACGTGAATGGGTCTAAGAGTTATAAAGTACTGGCAGAAGAATTGGGAATCCGTAACTGCAGCCAGCTTAAAGTGTGGGTTAAGAAATGGAAAGCTGGAGTACCGTTTAATGAGCGTAAAGGAATCTCTAACCCTTTAAAAGGCAGGCCTAGGACTAAATTCAAGTCGGTTGAAGAGGAAAGAGATTATTTAAAAGCACAGGTTGAATTTCTAAAAAAGCAGTATCCAAATCTGGTAAAGGAGGAGGAAACATACCCAGAAGAATAAAGTATGAACTGGTTGATGAGTTAAGGGGGACCTATCCGGTCTCCTGGCTGCTTG
>NZ_NPDG01000168.1:0-454 GCF_002272225.1 Bacillus sp. 7894-2 | reverse complement strand
TTGAAGAAACTTCGTTCCCTCAAAACTAGATAATGTATGAAGAAGTGTTGCCGAGTAATAACCATATATGACTTGGTTAAGTCCTCGATCGATTAGTATCAGTCAGCTCCACATGTCGCCACGCTTCCACCTCTGACCTATCAACCTGATCATCTTTCAGGGATCTTACTAGCTTGACGCTATGGGAAATCTCATCTCGAGGGGGGCTTCATGCTTAGATGCTTTCAGCACTTATCCCTTCCGCACATAGCTACCCAGCGATGCCTTTGGCAAGACAACTGGTACACCAGCGGTGCGTCCATCCCGGTCCTCTCGTACTAAGGACAGCTCCTCTCAAATTTCCTGCGCCCACGACGGATAGGGACCGAACTGTCTCACGACGTTCTGAACCCAGCTCGCGTACCGCTTTAATGGGCGAACAGCCCAACCCTTGGGACCGACTACAGCCCCAGGA
>NZ_NPDG01000167.1:0-841 GCF_002272225.1 Bacillus sp. 7894-2 | reverse complement strand
CGCTTGTTATATTTTACCTAATCGCTCCGAAGCGACTTTACCAATATAACATGTTATCCATTAACAAGTCAACAACTTCTTGAAAATGTTTTTTCTCAGTTCAGCTTGCCTTGTTGAGGACAAGAATTAATATACCACGACTCATTAAATGTTTGCAATATAATTTTAAAAAATGTTTTTCTTTATTTCTTCGATGCATATTATTATTTATCTCTTCTCTATTAGATGATCGATTTGGGATCAATGTATTAGACAGCACCATTGAGAAAACAATATTTAACCTAAAAGATCTGTACCAAGTTCTCATAATAGGTGCATGTACATTAAATCAAATTCTTAAGGATAAGTTATATCAATAACATTTTATTAGGAAGCTTTATCAGACATGCCCACATAGTTATCCACTGTAAAACACTTATTATTACAGTTGTCAACAAAGTTACACACACCCTGTGGATAACTTTGTTCACTTTTCCACAGTTTTATTAGCAACCATACAGAATAATAAATTAATACGTAATTTTTAAAAGCACTAGTGTAATCCAAACTCAGAAATAAACTGCAGCTGGTATAAGAACTAGTAATAGTTTGATTTATTTTTCATAATATCTTATTAACTCTACTTTGAAACGGAAGGTGTGAATCATACTGGAAACCGCAGCACTATACCTATCAGTAATCATGGCCGTATTTTTGTTTGCTTATGCTTATGCAGAGGGAATTAAAATTGCAGACTCAGATGAAGAGGTCTACGGAGGCACCTTCATCTTTTCTGTTACAGCTGCATTTATTTTTTCAGCTCTGACCTATGTATTCAGATAAAATAAAAAAATCTCCCCGC
>NZ_NPDG01000166.1:0-1252 GCF_002272225.1 Bacillus sp. 7894-2 | reverse complement strand
ATACATACCATTATCAAACTAATTCCAATAGGGATTAGTTTTTTTTGTTTTTGGCTCTGTTAAAGTTTAATGTTGTTATTAATTATTAAATGGAACTTCCACAAATTAGGAAGTTCCATTTAATAATATTCTGCAATTAAGAAGTTTTTAATAGCTGTTCTTTATTTGCTACCAAGTGATTGATAATTTCTTGAATTTGAGGTTCATAGCTGCGAATGGTTTCTTCATTCGGTATGGATTTTCTCTGAAGAAACTCTTTCCATTCCATTTCAAGATGTTCTAATTTTTTCCCATAGACCGCATGTATT
This sequence comes from Bacillus sp. 7894-2, assembly GCF_002272225.1. Lineage (NCBI taxonomy): Bacteria > Bacillati > Bacillota > Bacilli > Caryophanales > Bacillaceae > Bacillus > Bacillus sp. 7894-2. Next base: position 944 of record NZ_NPDG01000166.1, on the reverse strand, counting down.
TCATCAGTTAAATTCGGGCGGTCATATATTTTCACAAACTTTTCCATGCCATATTGATTAATAAGAAAATCTGAGAATGAAGCAGATTCAATATACCCCAACCACCTTAAAGAATAGGAATCTTTATTTAAATTTGAATGAGTGAAAATTTTTTCCTCTCTCAGCAACGTTTCCAGAGGAATGCTGATCCCTCGTGTCATTAAATATTTCATAATACCGTGCACATCTTCATGAAAATTGGGGAATGCTCCTCTGTCTGAATACGAATCCTGCATAAAAATCGCAAGACCTTCCTGTGTCACATGTCCTTCAGTGTAACCCAATATGACATGGGTAAGTTCGTGGATAAGAGGATAATTTCCTTCTTTCACCCAGTAGAGGTGAATGGTGTTGTCGCTCGCATAGCTTACCTTCTTCTCATCATAGAGGTGTAAATAGATTTTTGATGGGGAAGACAACGATACATTTTCTTTTTTCAGTGCAGTGTAAAAGGAAAGAGTTTCCTCTTTTATTTGCTTTAAAGTTGCTTCGGAAAAACTTCCTTTATTGAAAATATTTATTTCTATTTCTCCATCTTCCGTTTTAAATTTCTGAAAGTCATTATCTTGTGAAGAAGACTTTTTATCGGATGCATCTGAATCTGTTTTATGGTCGCTGCACCCAGTAAGAATCAACAGTATCAAAAATACAAAAGAACCAAATTTTTTATATCTGCTCAACATTCTTCTCTCCCACTTTCTTTAGAAAATATTGCTACATGAAAATTCTATCTTCATAATCCTTATGTAAAAAAACATCTAATTCTAATACGGTTTAACTTGGATTAGTTTCAATATTCCTGCAATTTTAGGTATTCTTTACCTGCGTCCTACCTTAAATTAAGATGTTTGTTTTAAACTACAACATTATTTTAAATCCATATATCCTATTAAACTAAACTGCTT
>NZ_NPDG01000165.1:0-1448 GCF_002272225.1 Bacillus sp. 7894-2 | reverse complement strand
TGAAGTGACCCCAAAAAGTTAGACAGTTATTTCATTAGGCAGCTAGGTGGGCATGAGTCCGGTATTCTATCGGACTCATGCCTTTTAATTTTGCCTTAATTCGTTTGTGATTATAGTAATTCATGTATTTTACCAACTCTTGCTTAAAATGTTCGATGCTTTCAAACTCGTTGTAATAGAGAAACTCCGATTTCAATATGCCAAAGAAACTCTCTATCACTGCATTATCATAACAGTTTCCTTTGCGGGACATACTTTGTGTGATATTGTGCTTCTTTAACGTGTGCCGAAACTGCTTCATCTGATAATGCCAGCCTTGGTCTGAATGAATAAGCAACTCGTCTTCCTCCGTTAATCGTTCAAGTGATTTTTCCAGCATACCTGAGACCAGTGAGTACGTTGGCCTGGAGTCAATCGTATATGCGATAATCTCGCCGTTAAATAAATCGAGCATTGGAGATAAATAGAGTTTTTCCCCAAATAATTTAAATTCCGTTATATCGGTTACCCATTTCTCATTTGGCTTTTTCGCCTCAAAATTACGGTCTAAAATATTGGGGGCAGTCTTCCCAACTTCCCCTTTATAGGTTTGATATTTCTTCATTTTAACCAGACACTTTAACCCTAATTCGCTCATGATTCGCTGTACTTTTTTATGATTAATGATATGCCCGCGATTAACTAGCTCATCCTTAATACGACGATACCCATACCGTCCTTGGTGCTCGTCATAAATCCCTTGGATAAGTGTCTTAAACATGGCATCTTTATCTGGCTTATCTAATTGCTTAACCCAATAGTAATAGGTGCTGCGCGGTATCCCTGCCAATATTAAAAGTGCTTTCACCGGGAATTCCTGCCTCAGTTCATAGACTACTTGCGCTTTGTCTTGTTTGGTGATTTTACCTTGCTTTGAACTAAGGCCTTCAACTTTTTTAAGTAAGCATTCTCCATCCGTAGTCGTTCAACTTCAGCTTGTAGTGCTTCAACGGAACCTTCTGCAGGTAATTGTTTCTTCGTTTCGTTATTGGTTTTCTTTTCCATCAGTGGACGCCCCTTTTTCTTTGGATTGAGGGCGTCTACCCCTTCCGTTTCATACTGTTTTTCCCACTGTAATAGAGAAGAGGGTGCTGGAATATTAAAGATCGCAGCTGTTTCACGGCGAGACGTCCCATGTTCGTTCATATATTGAAGTACCTCTAGTTTATCTTCTGCCGTATAAGTTGTATAGCGTTTTTCAAATGCCTTTTCTCCGTGGTATTGGTACTGTCTAATCCAATTCATAAATACGCCTGGCGTAACACCAATAGCTCTCGCTATGGGTTTATGTCCCTCGATACCTTCAAGATATTTCTTTACGGCCTGTATTTTCTCTTGTACTGTAAATTTCGCCATAAAAAAACTGCACCTCCAATTGTTAGATGTGTCTAACAAATGGGGTGCAGTTC
>NZ_NPDG01000164.1:0-1626 GCF_002272225.1 Bacillus sp. 7894-2 | reverse complement strand
ACTAAACCAGCTAATAGTTTGTCAATATTTTTCAATAAAAACTTAAAATATCTCATGCTATACTAAAAATGCGCATGCCAAATAACCTTCCATTATTCTGTTGTTGGAAGGTTTTGTGATATTTAGTTTAATTTGGTTTTAAGCTATATCTTGGAAAGTTGTTTTGCTTTTTAAAAGGGCAAATATCCAGTGTAAGAGCTTATTTACACAAGCAATTACAGCTACCTTAAAAGGTTTTCCTTCTTCACGTTTTTTATCATAGAACTCTCGTAATTTCTTATTTCGAGGAATAATTTCATCGCTTGTTTTACTCTTGCGACAGTCACGAATCGCACAACGAACAGCCATATATAAGGCGTGACGAAGCCTACTGGATCCTCTTTTCGTGATTCGGTTTCTGGTGGCTGTAAACTTACCAGATTCGAATACACTAGGATCAACTCCAGCGAAAGCTACGAGCTTTTTAGGATCATTAAATCGATCTATCTCCCCAATTTCTGAAATGATCGTTGCAGCGATCTTTTCACCGATACCAGGGATAGATTTGATAATATTATATTCTTCAACTTCTTTAGCGAGGGCATCTATCTCTGACTCTAACTTGGATAGGTGCTCTTTGTATTGAAGAATAATGTTTATATACATACCAAGACTCAAAATATGACTCTGATACAAAGTCTTTTCAAACGGATTTCGGTCTGCGGCAGCTTTGAGTTGAATAGCTTTTTCATTAGCCCATCTGTATGAACGGCTTTTACATAATTGAGCGATTTTGTCAGCTATGGTTTCAACGCTTGCCTCTAATATATCTTCAGATGAGGGAAACTCTGAAAGAGTTAACAGTGATACTACCGAATATAAGTCACCAAAAACCCCTCTATATTCAGGAAAGACCTGGTCCAGAATGGCTTGAAATTGTAGCTTTGTTTGGATTAATACCCCCGTTATATTCTCGTGCTGTCTGGTAAGATTTCGAAGGTTTAAAAGTTGAACTCCACGCTTTTTATATGGCTCAAGATCCTCTTTATAAAACAGCTCGCAGAGATGGTAAGCATCGACCGCATCTGTCTTTACTTTCCGAAGACTTGAACTTTTCGCCTTATAAGAAATCAGTGGATTAATGATGATCAATAAATATCCACGGTCCTCCAAGTATTGAACAACAGAGGAATGATAATGTCCTGTTGCTTCTAGGACGATAGGTGGTTTCTTACCTGTTTCTCTCTTTACGACCTCCAGAAACTCTACAAGTAAATCAAGACCTTCAATAGTATGAGAAACTTTAAAGCTCTTACGATATGGTTTGCCTTTATCCAAAAATGCCTGAACCTGACTTTCCCCTTTTGAAACATCCAGACCAATGACTGGATTCATTTAAAATCCTCCTCCTAAACTAGTAATTTGCCAGTACCCCTAATTCCTCCATGCAGTGTCACAGCTTCGCTTGTTATACGAGATCTATGTCCCAACCAGCCTCAATCATGTTTCTACAAGCAGGGGGCGAACCGTTTAGTTGACGGGGTCGAAGGCCCCACGGGCAGTTACGTTCTACCCTGGCTACTGATATAATAAGACCAAATAAAAAATGGTCAACCAGAAATATCTGGTGACCTTATAATACGAACG
>NZ_NPDG01000163.1:0-7285 GCF_002272225.1 Bacillus sp. 7894-2 | reverse complement strand
AAGGCTTTTTTGAATGTCTACTTAAAGGGGACATTAACAAATTTGAAGGTTTTTTTGATAATAGCTATGCAGGATTCCTAGTTCTAAGAAATTCATCAATCTACTTTTAAAAATTATCTAACAACTACCTTAACACTATTCGAAACATAAGCGGTACCAGTCGAATCCACTACCCTTCCAGAAGCTGTAAAGGTACCACTTCTTGTATATCGTAATAATTCCCCAGAGAATGTTTCTGAAGTATTATCTGAATACATAATACTTGTGCTAGTTCCATCTCCTAAATAAAGTTTATAATTAAAAGGCGCTTTTGATGAGCCAGAAGTTAATTTAAAAGTAGCATAACTGCCACGGTTAATAGTTTGTGTAGAAGGAGTTAGAGATGGAGTAGCTAGGATACCAATTTCCTCATTCGCTGTACTTAAAGGCTGGGGAGAGGCTGGTGTTGCAGCTGCTGCGTTGGATAGACATCCAAAAGAAAATAATGATGCTCCAAGAATAGTACTTGCAAGAACCTTTTTAAACAATATAATCACTCCTTATTTTTTACTTATTTTAAATATTCTCCCAATTTTTGAAAAATCCTGCTTTAAATTGAAGATTTTATAAAAAATTGAATTTTTTATCGGTGTTTTAGAGGTAACGTAAATTACAGGTGCCTGTCCCCAACTATACTACCGCTTTAAAGGGCCGAGGTTCAGGCCCTTGTTTTTTGAAGCTATTGCACGATAAACGAGTAATGCATCTTTATTTGGCACTGTACTAAAACCGATGATTTCTCGATTAAAGAGTTCGACAAAGACACATACGTAGTTCCATTTTTGATTAACCCTTAAGTATGTTAAATCGCTTACGATTATGGTCATTTCTTGTTCCTGGGTAAACGCACGATTAAGTTCATTCTTCTGTTCTGATTCATTACAGGATTTCGCATGCGGATTAAATTGAGCGATTGTATAGGAAGAAACAAGGCCCTGCTCCTGCATTATGCGCCCGATTCTTCGCCTGGAAACGATAAGACCGCGCTTTTTTAATTCTACTTTGATTTTACGTGTTCCATAGTTTTGACGGCTTGCGTGAAAAATATCGACAACATTAGAAACAATGGGATCCTCTTCATCTTTTACTTCATAATAATAGACACTTCTAGGGATTTGCACATTGCTGATATCGAGTATTTATGTTGGTCATTCTTGTTTACATTTACTTTTGTCCTAGTATCAGCGCGGCTTGCTTTAAAATGTCTTTTTCCATTTCTAGCTGCTTATTTCTTTTTCGGAGTTCCATCAATTCTTTTTGCTCATCTGTTAAATTGTCTTTTTCCTTAAAAGAACCTGATTTTTGACTCTGACTCACCCACTTATCTAAAGATGAAGGAGTAAGGTCATACTCACGAATAATCTCTTTTCTTGGTTTTCCATTTTGGTACAGCTGCACGATCTGTTGCTTGAAATCTTCAGTAAATGTTCGGCATTTTCTTTTGGCCATGTAGATTCTCCTCAAATGTATTATTTGTAGTCTACTTGACCTTAAAAATTCTGTCCAACTAAATGTAGCCTATCCAGTCATGCTTGCTAGCATGCAAGGTTATTATACAGGAGGCTTTTCTTTATTCTATTTATAGTGGCCCTGCATTCCGCAAAGGGTGGCTCTTTCCTCCGCAATGACTGGCTCAAAACTCCGCATAAGTGGCTCATTTTCACTGCAATAATCAGCGTAATTTAAGTTATGAGGAATTTTTACTAGCTCTACTGGAAGCAGAATCTGAATCTAGAGAGGAAAATCAAAGACAGAGAAGACTTAAACAAGCTGCTTTTCCTGTTCATAAAACCCTAGATAACTATGATTTTAGCTTAATGCCAAGCTTGAATAAGAATCGTTTTTTAACTTTGGCAAAAGGAGAGTTTGTGGAGAAGAAGGAAAACGTCATTTTTTTGGGGAACAGTGGGACTGGAAAGTCCCACTTAGCTACCGGTCTTGAACTTGAAATGATTAAGAATGGCTATAAGGTCAAGTTTATTACAGCGGCTGAATTAGTAGAAGAACTTTTACTGGCCAATCAGGAGCATAAGCTAGGGACATTAGAAAAGAAATGGCTCAAATTTGATGTGACCATTGTCGATGAACTTGGATATGTACCTTTTACGAAAGTAGGATCTGAACTATTGTTTCAATTCTTTACCGGTCGACACGAACGGGTTAGTGTAATGATTACGACCAATCTAGAGTTTACCTGAATGGACATCTATCTTTGGTGATGAAAAAATGACAGCTGCCCTCCTAGATAGACTTACTCATAAGGCCCACATTCTCTTATTAAATGGGAATCTTATCGGTTTAGGCAGAGTATGAAACAAAGAAATGAGTGTGACCAGTAGTCTGGGAAGCATGAGGAGTTTAGGTGATCTTGCCCCGAGGGGCAAGATCACCTAAACTCCCAAACATCCCCCAAATATGGTAATAATGCAGAATGAAGTGTCTCACTTTTGAAGTGATCGCTCTGGCTCAAATTAATATTGACAAATACAGCTTTGTTTATATACTCGATATCAGGCACCCACTCTAGCCTTATAAATGCTTCATGTGGATATTTTTATTATCATTTTCTGTTCGAGTATACTTTTTCCCTAACATAGAATCAATTTCTTCCTGTATTTCTAAACCCAAACCTTCTTCTCTTTTTCCTATATGTAGTATTAAGCATCTTAGTCTTGCTGTTGTTAAGGTCGCAAATTTTTGCCTTCATTCCTACTATATCCTATTCCATTAGCTGTATCCGGGTCCCTGAGATCATCAGCAAACTCAGTACATATATAGTGATCAACTTCCCTGGCCATATTCCTTGCAACATCCTTCTCAAATTTAAGAAAGAAATATTCCTTTGTTTTTTTCTGATCACCTATATTATTGATCAAGTAAAATTCCTCAAGCTGCTGCAGAAAAAAACAAGTTACCTCATCTCCTTTTTCTTTATACCATCCAAGCTCTTCTTTGAAAAACCCTGAACATCTTTCCAGGTCAAAATAATCGGTTTCTCAACTATACGCTGACCTAGGTGCAAAGCAGCTTTTATGCCCCTCTAACTGTTGATGAGTTAGGTATGAGTTATAACCTATCTTAGTTTCAATTAGAACAGGTACGTCTTCCGATAAAATTGCCCCATCAGGTATCGTGTACGTCTTATCTTTACTATTACGTACTTCATAACTCTCTGCCATTCCGATAACAGCGCCTATACTTGATGCATTACTCAATACATTAGATGTTGATATCGATATTCAAAGGAATGAGTAACTATGGTGCTCAACCCGGCAAATTTGAGGAACTTTGATGTCATATCTGATGAGGAATGCTGTAGAACATTAAGAAATGTCTTTGTTAAATTATTCTCAATCTGTAAATGCTTTGTTTCTTGCATTGAACCTTTTGGCTGACCTTTATAATAATGAAAAATATTGTTATAACCAGACATACTTCCTCCATGAATCTTACTTAGTTTTTTTTGAATGGATATTTTCTTCTAATAACTTCTTTGCCTTCATTCGTAACAATTCTTCTGTTTTAACAATAAAATCCTGTTTAGGTTTTAAATTTTTCAATTCCCTTAATTCCCCAACAATGTTCAAATCATCATCTCCTTGCAAATTAGTGGAGTTCTTAACCATTTATATATTAATCGTTTTAATGCTTCGAAAAGTTACATTATTAGTGATTCATTTATATTCTAAAAACAAATCCATTTATTATTATTCACCATTATTAATAGATGTTTTTACCAAAGAAAAGATAGACATAAAAAATCCTGTAAAGAAGAATCCCGTAGTAAGTTGCCAACTAAAAGAAAAATAAGAAATTAGGGTGGATATAAACATAAATAATAGCCATATTATTGGACTAGCACTAAACCTGTCCATGTATTTCACTCCTTAATTTCCACGCTAGGATCATCAAAAATATTGTTCTCTTATATGTTTATTACCTTTCTATTAAAATAATTCCTCCTAAAAAAAGTTGCCATATTGGCAACTTCTTTGAAGAGAAGAGATTAGTTTATTCTATTTCACAACAACTGTTGCTTTATTGGATATCCATCCAGTGCCATCAACATCGTATACAACTGCAGATACGTAGAATGTTCCTCTACTGCTATATCCCATCGAGCTTAAGTGAACAGTTCTATCATCAGTATAAATACTAAAAGTACTACCATTCCCTTTATTAACCCTTATATTATAAGGCGCTTTTGATACACTATGATAGAGAGTCATATTTGCCTGATTGCCGACTGAAATTGTTTGTGAAGAAGGAGAAAGTGTAGGAGCCGCTTGAACTTCTACTTCTCCTTTTTCATCTACAAGAGTTGCAGCAAAGGCAGGTAATGACACTGACAAGAGTGAAATACCTAAAATTGCTGAACCAATAATTTTTTTCATTTTTCTCATAAGACTTACCTCCTATTTTCTTAATATTTTATATATTCCACAAAACATAGGTAATCCCTTCAATATTTTCAAATAAATGTAATACTATTCTTTTTTCCCTCCGTACTCTTCCCAGTATATGTCTGAAAACACATCTGCAAATGCATCTGTAGTTCTTCCTAATTCATCCAGCGTGTTGTCAACGCCTCCTATTTCAACTAGCAATGCCCTGTTGGATACATCTTGATTATAAACTCCGTTTCCATCTAATCGATTTTTTAAGAATACTCCTCTACTAATTCCAGGGAAGCGCTTTTCTAGTTCAGTATTAATTTTTTTAACAAATTCTAGATTTTCTTCATAATTATCATTTTCTTTACCCACTATGAAATACAACTTCGCATAGGATTTACCATCAATTACTTTTGTGGTTACATCCTTCCTGGCAGAATCTCTGTGAATATCAATAAAGTATTTAAGATTCTTATTTTCCGCTACAGCTTCTTGTATAACCTCATTTGATAATTTATAAGAGGCAGAATAATCCCATTTCCTCTCTAATAACTCTTTATTGATATTTGTTTTATTATGCTCTACACCGATACCCGCACCAATTAATTTTTGATTTAATCTTTTACCTAAAGCAACCACATTCGCCCTTTCATCTGAACTAACGGCTTCATTTGACCTGGACGCATTTTTTAGTAGAGGGAGAAAAGACTCAAGGTTATGAGTATGATATACAAACACATTAGGTTCTTTGTTTAACAAAGGTTTTTGATCTTCTATCCCAGTATTATTTTGGAGTTCCTCTTCAATTACCTCTTTTTCTTTCAGAAGAACTTCTAATGGAGGAGCGGATTCGTAAGGGAGTGTGGATAGGTCAGTTCCTTCTCCTGCAACTACAATCTCTGTATCATAAAAATTCAATCCAGGGAGCTCATTTCCCAAAAAGCTTCTAGTATCTCTGGGTTTTATATTAGTTGCAAGTTCAAAAAGGATTTCTGATATTGGTGGAATCGTAAATACTTCTTCTGATGCAAAAAAGATATGGTTTTCTGCTCTAATAAATTGTGCAAATAAATTTTCTGATTCTATTCCTGATAAGGTTTTCTGGATATTTTCTGATGAGAGCCCTAAATTAATAATCAGTGAAAATACTAATGTTGCTATTACTATCATTGAAAAAATAATAGTTTTAAATTTAAAAGTAATGATTGAGAATTTATTATCTCTATAAAGATTACTTTTCATTTAAATTTCACCGTCCTTTAATCTAGGATATGTAAATTTTTTCAATGATATGATATTCTCTACTATTTTTTTCTAACAATTAAGTAAATTAGTAGAAAGTCCCCACACCTATTCTTTAGTTAGAAATTAAAAAGAGGCTGGGACATAACTAGCTTCAAATAGTGAGAAAGGAGAATTTGGGTGAACTCAAATTCTCCTTTCTCTATTTTTTGCTATTAATTCTTATACACTCTTATCTGTTGGCCGTGAATTTTCGTAAATTCACAGCCATTAATGCAAGACCCATTTCGTTCTTGACCTTCGATTTTCCACGAACAGAAAATCGAGTGAAACGCAAATTGGCCTTCAAGAATCCAAAAACTGGTTCTACGTCAATCTTATGTTGACGATAGATAGCACCTGTTTTTTCTTCTGAAAGCTTCGCTCTCACATATTCTTTTTGATGTTCCCACTTCTCGTTCACCATTAATTTTCGATTTCATCTAGAAACGGAATTAAAGTACGTGTGTCTGTCGGATTTGAAAATAAACTATAGGCAAGCGTGTATTGACTTTCCGTTGCGATTTGTACATTATAACCATCTTTCAATTGACCATTTTCCATATAATCATCTTTCATTCGCATGAATGTTGCATCATGGTCTGTTTTCGAATAACTATTACGTGTGCCAAAGATTTCAAAGTCTCGTTGATATTTCTGTTTCCGCACAATATAATCAGTCAACTGCTTACGCACTTGCTTCGGATATTTTTGTTCAATTCTTAATGCTTTTCTTTCTTCTACGCTCGGTGATGCTTCACTTTTTTGGTTATATTTAGTAATGACTTCATCTACTTTTTGAACCATGTGGTCGAGTTCCTCAAGTGTTAATTGCTCATCACTTTCTCGTTCAATTTCAGGTAAGATTTCTTTTTCAAGCAACTCGTTGTACAGTTGATATGATTTTTCAATTAAGCTTTTGTGATATTTCTCAATCGTCTTTTTCCACACGAATGTAAATTTGTTCGCATTTGCCTCTATTTTTGTACCATCAATCAAAATAGCTTCTTGATCGATTAATTTCTCTTGTACAAGTTGGCAACGGAATTGCACGAAACATTGTCGGATTAGTTCTACTACTTCGGGTTGAACACGGAAACGATTAATGGTGCGATAGCTTGGTTCATAACCTTGAGCTAGCCAATTCATACGGATACTATCTTTTAAAAGTGCTTCGATTTTTCGACCAGAAAAGACAGACTGCTTATAAGCACATAAGATAATTTTTAACATCATGCGCGAATGATAAGCAGGGCACCACTCATTTCGAAGAAATGGTTCGAGTGCTTTAAGTGGAATACTTTCAACTAAGTGATGTATATGGAAGGCAATATCATTCTCTTGTAACTTTACTTCTAAATCTAAAGGCAAAATTAATTGATTCATGTTATAATCTTTAAACATAAGGACACTTCTTTCTGTTTGGATTTTGTGTGGTAACTTAATTTTAACAGAGAATGTCCTTATTTTTTATTCAAAATAATCAAAGCCTGTGAAATTTTACACTTCGTAAAATTTCACAGGCTTTTTCATTTCAGAGGAGGGTTTTGTCCCAGCCTCGGTCTTGCCCC
>NZ_NPDG01000162.1:0-7927 GCF_002272225.1 Bacillus sp. 7894-2 | reverse complement strand
TTTATATTGAAAAGTGCAGTTATGCGTCACTTCGGCCAGCAATTGCGTCACTTTTTAGGGATATGCGTCACTATGGCACCGATATGCGTCACTTTCATGCTATATGCGCCAGAATCAAATTATATGCGCCACTCCTTATTCTGCCGTCTGTTTTAAAAGCTAAATCTGTTCTTTATGTAGATGAATTGTGCCAATATAAGATAAACTCTAAAACATGCTAGATAAATCAAAAATCCTGTTAGATAAATTCAAAAACCTGCAAGATAAAACCCAAAACATGCTAGATAAACTCCAAAACCTGTTAGATATACCGCCAAGCTATGCTTCTTGCCTGAAGAAACAGCCGGCCACCACATTAAATTCAAACACCCCCGCACTCCTCCTCTTCCAAACACCCAAAACAAAACGACAAATGCAGCCTCACAATTGAAATCCGAAGCCAGCATATCCCCAAATGAAGCCTTACTGCTTCATATCAGCCAAATACTGATAAATCAAATACGGCCCCTTTAAAGCCGTAATTTGAAGGAAAGTTTGAATAAACGGATAGTCTTTATTCGGCATCATTTTGATGAGTTCGCTCCACCATTCAGTTTCATAGCGGGCAATCATGCTTAAGTTATACAGCAGCAGATAATGAATCAGAAGTTCAGGGAAATCAATCAATTCATCTTTAGCCAGCGGGAAGAAGAACTTTCCAGCATCCGGACTATATCGTAAGGGCTTGAAATTATATGTATTCAAATTTTCCATTTTGAATTTTAACGCTGACCCCTCTGATTCCTGAAAGCTTATATGAGAGTCTGATTTTGACTTTAGATACTCCACAAAACGGGACTCGGTCATATGAAAGCGATCAAGGATTACCTTGGGCAAAATCAATTCATCCTTTTCCAGCCCTGCTTCGAGAAAAGTCATACGGCCCTCCGTCTGGCTGTACAAATCATTAAGCTCCGGAATCTGTCCAAATAACTCTCCCATTGTTGTTTTTTCGCCTTCCAAATGTTTCATGTGAAACAACTTTTCCCCCATATAAGGGAAAAGCCCGCTTTTTTGAAATTTCACTTCATCCTGAAAAAAATTATATTGCTGCTTTTTTCTTTTCCGGGTAGATACCCCGTGTGCCAAAACCGAAGTAGTCTCGGGATAATTAGGATCTACAGTCAGTATGCAAGCCTTCACAAGGTGAACCAGTCCGTAAAAAAAGAGAATCGGCTTGATGACCAATGGTGCCTTCTCTGCCTGCTCATAGTATACTTGCCCGTGTTCTAGATAGTATATAAAAGGGTAACTGTTTTCATAGCTCTTTTGTTCAGCCTGATCCAGGTTTTGCTTTTGGTAGCATTTTTTTAAAAATTCCTGTGATGTGTTCGCAGAAAAAAAATACAAAAAGGAGCTTTTAAAATCAAATGGATGTATCACTATAAGTCCTCCGAATCTTTTGAAAAATCCAACATATTAATCCGTCCTTGACAGTATTTTGTCCAATTGATAACCTACTAATAATATTTTCGAGTCCAGGAGGTCAAAAAAGATGTGGGAAACTAAGTTTGCTAAAGAAGGTTTAACTTTTGATGATGTTTTACTGGTTCCATCGAAATCAGAGGTGCTTCCTCGTGATGTCAGCCTTAAAGTTAATTTGACTGAAAAGATTGCACTCAACATTCCAGTGATCAGTGCCGGAATGGATACGGTAACTGAAGCAGAAATGGCGATCGCTATGGCGCGCCAGGGCGGTTTGGGAGTTATCCATAAAAACATGTCCATAGAACAGCAGGCTGATCAGGTGGATAAAGTAAAACGTTCAGAAAGCGGCGTTATTACGGACCCATTCTTTCTCACTCCAGAACAGCAGGTATTTGACGCAGAGCATCTAATGGGCAAATACCGGATTTCCGGTGTGCCTATCGTCAACAATACTGAGGAACTGAAGCTTGTTGGCATTCTGACAAACCGTGACCTCCGATTCATTCAGGACTTTTCGATAAAAATCTCTGATGTAATGACAAAGGAAAACCTTGTAACGGCTCCGGTTGGAACCACATTGGATGAAGCAGAAAAGATTCTCCAGAGGTATAAAATTGAAAAATTGCCGCTGGTAGATGATGAAGGTGTTTTAAAAGGGTTAATCACCATTAAAGATATTGAAAAAGTTATTGAGTTTCCTAACTCGGCAAAGGATGAGCGCGGTCGCCTGCTGGCAGGTGCAGCAGTTGGTGTAACCGGTGATACGATGAAGCGCGTTGAAATGCTTGTGAAATCAGATGTGGATGTGATCGTAGTGGATACGGCACACGGACATTCAAAAGGCGTGCTTGATACCGTACGCGAAATCAGAAATACTTATCCGGATCTGGCCATTATTGCCGGAAACGTTGCGACAGCTGAAGCGACAAAGGATTTGATTGAAGCAGGTGCCGATATTGTAAAAGTGGGAATCGGACCTGGGTCGATTTGTACAACACGCGTTGTTGCAGGTGTAGGGGTACCGCAGATCACAGCTGTTTATGACTGTGCAACCGAAGCACGCAAGCATGGCAAGTCCATTATTGCTGATGGCGGAATTAAATATTCAGGGGATATCGTGAAAGCATTGGCAGCCGGCGGACATGCTGTTATGCTTGGCAGCCTTCTTGCCGGTGTTTCTGAAAGCCCGGGCGAAACGGAAATTTTCCAGGGACGCCGCTTCAAGGTATACAGAGGAATGGGTTCTGTTGCAGCTATGGAAAAAGGCTCAAAGGACCGTTACTTCCAGGAAGATAATAAAAAGTTTGTTCCAGAGGGTATTGAAGGGCGCATTGCATATAAAGGTCCTTTATCCGATACCATTTACCAGCTTATCGGCGGTATCCGTTCCGGAATGGGCTATTGCGGAACAAAAGATCTTCACGAGCTTCGTGAAAATGCCCAATTCATTAAAATGACTGGTGCAGGCCTGAGAGAAAGTCATCCGCATGATGTACAGATTACAAAAGAAGCACCAAACTACTCGATGTAATTCATCAACATTGCTGGCGAAAAACAGCAATTAGAGCAGAAGAGGGAAACCTCTTCTGCTTATTTTTATGCCCAGGAATTGATACTAGGAAAATATCAGTGCAAGCAAGTGGGTCAATCATGCCACAAGAGAGGCAGGAATAGGTAATTACTCTATCTATTCTTTGAATCAGAGTTATGATAAAATAACAAAAGTGTATTAAAACGTTGGAGGGCAGTAAAATTGAAGAAAACATTATACCGTAAGTCTATCGCTGGATTCCTTGCCTTGGTCATGATATTAGGTCTTTTACCTGGTATACATAAAGCACATGCGGAAGATATTTTAAATATCAATGCCGATGCTGCTATTTTAGTAGATGCAGAGACCGGAAAGATTTTATATCAAAAAAATGCGGATAAAGTACTGGGCATTGCCAGTATGACGAAAATGATGACAGAATACCTGCTTCTTGAAGCCGTTGAAAAAGGCAAAGTGAAGTGGGATCAAGAATACGCAGTAAGTGAATATGTATGGAAAGTTTCTCAGGACCGTGCTTTATCGAATGTCCCGTTAAGAAGAGACGGCAAATACAATATCCGTGAATTGTATGAAGCCATGGCTATCTACTCTGCGAATGGCGCAACGATTGCGATTGCAGAAACGATTGCCGGTTCAGAAACCAACTTTGTTAAAATGATGAACGAAAAAGCGGCAGAGCTTGGGCTGAAAGACTATAAATTTGTTAATTCCAGCGGCCTGAATAACCGCGATTTAAAGGGTTCCCCTCCAGCAGGCGGCCCTGAGGAAGAAAACGTAATGTCAGCAAGAGATACAGCTATTCTGGCTAAAGAATTGATTAACAGGTTCCCGGAAGTGCTGGAAACGGCAAGTACCCCTAGAAAGACCTTCAGAGAGGGTACAGATGATGAAATTAAAATGGAAAACTGGAACTGGATGCTTCCTGAGCTGGTATATGGCTATGAAGGGGCAGATGGCCTTAAAACAGGTACAACTGACTTTGCCGGATACTGCTTCACAGGTACAGCCCTGAGAGACGGCAACCGCTACATCAGTGTGGTTATGAACGCTAAAGGAGCGAATGGCCAGGCTACTTATAAATCCAGATTCGATGAAACCAAGAAAATGTTCAACTTCGGTTTCACCAACTTCACGAAAGAAGAAATCGTTCCTGCCAAACATCAGGTGAAAGGCCAGAAAACAGTGCCTGTTACAAAAGGAAAAGAAGATAAAGTGAAGATTTCTTCTAAAGATGCCATCGAAATGGTTATGAGAAATGGGGAAAAGGAAAACTTTAAGCCCGTTCTTGTTCTGGATAAAAAGAAATTAAATGAAAATGGTGAATTGACTGCTCCAATTAAAAAGGGAGAAAAGGTCGGCTACTTAACGATCGAGTCTAAAGAGGACGGGAAGCTTGAGTTCCTGTCTGATAAAGGGAAAGGCAATATCCAGGTGGATGTTGTAGCCGCTGAAAGTGTTGAAAAAGCAAACTGGTTCGTGCTGACTATGCGCAGCATCGGAGGTTTCTTTGGTGACCTATGGGGTAGTGTTTCCTCAACTGTAAAAGGTTGGTTTTAAGAAAAAGGGCTTTCCTGTCTTGACAGGAGCCCTTTTTCATTGCATATTTTCAATAGGGAAAATTCCGAGTAAAGTAATCTATTTTCCTTTTTTTGAAAAGTTATTTTTATCATAATATTTAACCCATCCAGAGCAGATGGTATTTACGAAGGGGGATAAACATGAAGACAGGTACAGATCGTGTTAAACGGGGAATGGCAGAAATGCAAAAAGGCGGCGTTATTATGGACGTCGTTAACGCTGAGCAGGCAAAAATCGCAGAAGAAGCTGGTGCAGTAGCAGTTATGGCACTTGAGCGCGTTCCTTCTGATATCCGTGCAGCCGGCGGGGTGGCGCGTATGGCAGATCCGCGCATTATGGAAGAAGTAATGGGAGCAGTTTCAATCCCTGTAATGGCAAAAGCGCGTATCGGCCATATTGTAGAAGCTCGTATACTTGAAGCGATGGGTGTCGATTACATAGATGAGAGTGAAGTTTTAACTCCTGCTGATGAAGAATACCATTTGAATAAAAGAGACTACACTGTTCCATTCGTTTGCGGATGCCGTGATTTAGGCGAAGCAGCACGCCGTATTGGCGAAGGTGCTTCCATGCTTCGCACAAAGGGTGAGCCTGGGACTGGAAACATTGTTGAAGCTGTGCGCCATATCCGCAAGGTGAATGCACAGGTGCGCAAGGTTGTCGGCATGAATGAAGATGAGTTAATGACAGAAGCTAAGCTTCTGGGAGCGCCATATGAGCTTCTTTTGGAAATCAAGAGCCTTGGACGCCTTCCAGTCGTAAACTTCGCAGCCGGCGGCGTTGCAACCCCTGCAGATGCAGCTCTAATGATGGAGCTTGGTGCTGACGGTGTGTTCGTAGGTTCAGGTATCTTCAAATCTGAAAACCCTGCGAAATTTGCACGTGCGATTGTGGAAGCAACTACACATTATCAGGACTACAAACTAATTGCTGAACTTTCAAAAGAACTTGGCACACCGATGAAGGGAATCGAAATTTCTTCATTGGCTCCTGAAGCTCGTATGCAGGAGCGCGGCTGGTAAGGAGAATAGATATGATAAAGGTTGGAGTATTAGGGCTGCAGGGTGCTGTCAGAGAGCATGTGCTATCGGTAGAAGCATGCGGCGCAGAAGCTGTGGTCATCAAACGCAAAGAGCAGCTTGATGAGGTGGACGGGCTGATCCTGCCTGGCGGCGAGAGCACGACCATGAGACGCCTCATTGATAAATATGATTTTATGGACAGCCTTAAGGAGTTTGCCCAATCAGGAAAGCCGATGTTCGGTACATGTGCCGGGCTGATTCTCCTTGCAAAACACATTATTGGCTATGATGAACCTCATATTGGTGTAATGGATGTCCGGGTGGAAAGAAATTCATTCGGCCGCCAGCGTGAAAGCTTTGAGGCTGATCTGGATATTGCCGGAGTGGCAGAAGACTTTGCGGCCGTCTTTATTCGTGCGCCGCATATTGTCGAGGCGGGAGAAAATGTTGAAATCCTAGCCAAGCACAATGGCCGGATTGTGGCCGCGCGCGAAGGCAGATTCCTCGGGTGCTCCTTCCATCCGGAACTGACGGAAGACCATCGCCTGACAGGCTATTTTGTTGAAATGATTAAAGAGTCCAAGCAATTAGCAATTTGAATATTTTGGTTGCAAATGGAACATAATTGTAGTACATTATGAATTACAAAATTCTTATAGCTGAAAAGCAATGAGAGGAACTAGTAACAGGAACTTTGTTCTGTAGAGAGCCGGTGGCTGGTGTGAACCGGTGAATAAACCCTGTGAATCCATCCTCGAGCAAAGCATGGAACACCCGGTATTTTCCGGGAAAAGTAAATGCTTTCGGTTAAAACCGTTATGGATTTAAGGTGGAAAGCTTATGCTTTCAACTAGGGTGGCAACGCGGGTAACTCTCGTCCCTTTTTGGGGACGGGAGTTTTTTGTGTTCTAAATTATTTTTCAGGAGGTAAAAAAATGCTGGACATTAAATTTTTGAGAGCCAATTTTGAAGAAGTGAAAAACAAGCTTCAGAACCGCGGCGAGGATTTGACGGATCTCGGAAAATTCGAGGATCTGGATGTGAAAAGACGTGAATTGATTGTAGAAGCGGAACAGCTGAAGAGCAAAAGGAATGAGGTATCCCAGCAGGTTGCAGCCTTGAAGCGCGAAAAGCAGGATGCAGACCATTTAATCACAGAAATGAGAGAGGTTGGCGACAAAATTAAAGCATTGGATGAGGAGCTCCGCACGGTCGAGGAAGAATTGGACCAGTTGCTGCTGAGCATCCCGAACATTCCGCATGAAAGCGTGCCTGTCGGTGAAACCGAAGACGATAATGTGGAAGTCCGCAAATGGGGGGAAGTCCGTGACTTCGATTTCGAACCAAAGCCGCACTGGGATGTAGCGACAGATCTTGACCTGCTTGATTTCGAGCGTGCCAGCAAAGTAACAGGCAGCCGCTTTGTCTTCTATAAGGGTCTTGGAGCCCGCCTTGAGCGTGCACTTTTCAACTTCATGCTTGATTTGCACACAGACGAACATGGCTATAAGGAAGTTCTTCCTCCGTACATGGTCAACCGTGCAAGCATGACAGGAACAGGACAGCTTCCGAAATTTGAAGAAGATGCGTTCCTGATTGAAAGCGAGGATTACTTCCTGATTCCAACTGCCGAGGTGCCTGTCACCAATATGCACAGGGAAGAAATTCTGAATGCAGATGAGCTTCCGATTAACTATGCGGCATTCAGTGCATGCTTCCGTTCTGAAGCAGGGTCTGCCGGCCGTGATACACGCGGGCTGATCCGCCAGCATCAGTTCAACAAGGTAGAGCTTGTGAAGTTTGTGAAGCCTGAAGAGTCTTATGATGAGCTTGAAAAACTGACTGGACACGCAGAAAAAGTCCTTCAGCTGCTTGGCCTGCCATACCGTGTGATGAGCATGTGCACAGGCGATCTTGGATTCACAGCTGCAAAGAAATACGATATCGAGGTTTGGATCCCAAGCTATAACACGTACAGAGAAATTTCTTCTTGCAGTAACTTCGAAGGATTCCAGGCAAGACGCGCCAATATCCGCTTCCGCCGCGAGGCAAAGGGCAAGCCGGAGCATGTGCACACCTTGAATGGATCCGGCCTTGCGATCGGCCGCACGGTGGCAGCCATCCTGGAAAATTACCAGCAGGCTGACGGAAGTGTTATCATTCCGGAAGTACTTCGTCCGTATATGGGCAATCGGGAAGTTATTAAGCCTTAATGAGAAATCTCGGAGCGGAATTTTTCCGCTCTATTTTTTTATAAAAATAATGTTGACATCTTTTTTAAGGGATGATATAGTATTTCTTGTCGATA
>NZ_NPDG01000161.1:0-8085 GCF_002272225.1 Bacillus sp. 7894-2 | reverse complement strand
AAACATTATATACTTCCTTATCTTTCAAAGAAAAAACCGCCGATAATGGCGGTTATTTTTTCAATAATTGCGTTTGTCTTAGGAAGTAAGAAATGCGCTCCACAATCGGCTCAATGGATTGCTCATTCTGAATGATGTCATAATCATTGATATTCAGGCGCAGGACCGGGCATGCGTTAAAGCTGTTAATCCAATTTTCGTAACGCTGGTGCATTTCTTCCCAGTAGGAAATCGGCGTCTGCTGCTCCATCGGACGGCCGCGCTCCTGGATGCGGGAAAGAATGTCATCAAGCGAGCCTTCCAGGTAAATAAGCAAATCAGGGTGCGGAAAGTATGGTGTCATCACCATTGCATCAAATAAACTGGTGTAGGTTTCATAATCGACCTTGGACATCGTCCCTTTTTCATAATGCATTTTGGCAAAGATGCCGGTGTCTTCATAAATGGAGCGGTCCTGAACAAAGCCGCCGCCATATTCGAAAATGCGCTTCTGATCCTTGAAGCGTTCAGCCAGGAAGTAAACCTGCAGGTGAAAGCTCCAGCGGTTGAAATCTGCATAGAACTTATCAAGGTAAGGATTTGTATCAACCTTTTCGAAAGAGGTTCGGAACCCCAGGGCATCCGCAAGCGCATTGGTCATTGTTGATTTTCCGACTCCAACGGTTCCGGCAATGGTAATGACGGCGTTCGAAGGAATCTCATATTTCTGCCTTAGATTCATAAGTGTATACTCCTCTTTTTTAATGATGTCGATAAGGTATCGAATATATGCATTAAGTCTGCTTCATTTTTAACAAAATCCAGCTGATCCCCGTTAAAGCGGATGACCGGAATATCCGGGTGCTGCCTTTCGAACTCATTCATAGCCGTTTCATAATCAAGGGATAATTGCTCGAGATATAACGGACTGATGTTCTTTTCAATTTCACGGCCTCTCAGCTCGATTCGGTCGAGCAGTGTTTCAAGGCTGGCATTCAGATAGATGATGACATTCGGCTTTGGCATATCACCCGTCAGAATGTCGTAGATCTTCAAATACTTCTGATATTCAGTCTGATTCAGTGTGCGCTGCGCAAAGATCAGATTCTTGAAAATATGATAATCAGCCACAACAGGCTTATGTTGAGCCAGGTAGTGATTGTTGATATCAACCAGCTGTTTGTAGCGGTTGCAGAGGAAAAACATTTCAGTCTGAAAGCTCCATTCTTCAATGTTTTCATAGAATTTTCCCAAAAAAGGATTTTCATCAACAATCTCTTTTAGTAAGGCATACTGAAGTTTCTCAGAAATTGCTTTAGCGAGAGATGTTTTCCCAACGCCAATCGGCCCCTCTACTGTAATAAAAGGTATTCCCCCCATAGTGATCGTCCTCCTGCATTGCTTATTTATCTATAGAAACCATTTATAGGTACGTTCCAAAATGACACAAAGCTTATTTTATCACAGTATGGAGTGGAAGGGATATGGAATTTCAGCTGGAAATAAGAAATTAAGAGCGTATTATCTGAAAAATAAAAAAGCTGCCTGTAAAGGGCAGCTGCTGAGTCATCATGCTCTTTTCGTCACATTGAAGTTTTCCGTAATCAGAAGCCAATTTTGCGGGAAAGACAGGCCGAGCTTCCAGTAGCTCATGCCCCGCAGATTCAGTTCTTTGATTAAGTCGAATTTCGCCTGGATGGAGCGGGCATCCTCAAACCAGACTTCATGCCTTTTCCCGTCAAGTGCTGTGTAGTTGAAAAATGGGGCCTGTGCTTTGTAGTCATATTGAATGGCCACATTATTTTCCGCTGCGATCTGTATGGCCTGCTGCGGACTGACGGCTTTTGCGGTGGTGCCCTGAACAAATGGAAGCGTCCAGTCATAGCCATACAAGTTCTGGCCCATCATGATTTTAGAAGATGGCATTTCACTGATCGCATATTCCAATACCTGCCTCACTGGGCCGATCGGTGAAACGGCCATAGCCGGACCGCCGCTGTAGCCCCATTCATAGGTCATGATGACGACAAAATCAACAATCTCCCCGTGGGCTTTATAATCATGTCCTTCATACCAGAGCCCTTCCTGCCCGGCGCTGGTTTTCGGGGCCAATGCGGTGGAAATCAGCCAGCCTTCCTGCCTGAATCTTGCCTTCGCTTTTCTTAGAAAATTATTATAGGCTTCCCGGTCAGCCGGACGCAGAAACTCAAAATCAAAATGAATATCCTTGAAGCCGTATTTTTTGGCTGTAGCTGTAATGTTATCCAGAAATTTGTTCTGGATCGCCATATCATTTAACAGTATTCTGGCGAGTTCGTCATTGAACTGATCGTTTTCCTGATTGGTGATCACCATCATCAGTACATTATTATTGGCTCTTGCAATAGCTGGGAAATCATTCAGAAG
Source organism: Bacillus sp. 7894-2 (assembly GCF_002272225.1). Classification (NCBI taxonomy): domain Bacteria; kingdom Bacillati; phylum Bacillota; class Bacilli; order Caryophanales; family Bacillaceae; genus Bacillus; species Bacillus sp. 7894-2. The sequence goes on along the minus strand of NZ_NPDG01000161.1, from coordinate 5,700 downwards.
CGGCTCCTTCAAAGAGCCATCGCGGAGAGCCTGGAAACTGAACGGCGCCAGATAGGTCAGATAAGGAGCGGCTTCTCTTGCGCTTTCCTCCAGCTCAGGGGCGACTGTATTGCCTCTTGGCTCCACATAGGCATTGAATTCTGCTTTCGTTTTCGGGCGGGCCGGGATATAAAGGCGGAACCCCACCTGAAGCGGCTGGCTTACTGAAATGCCATTGACTGATGCCAGCTGCTGATAGGAAATGCCGAACCTTCTTGAAATCGAGTAAAGACTGTCACCGGGCTGCACCCAATAAAAGCTTCCTATTATCGGAATAACCAGTGTCTGGCCGATCACGAGATTATTTGGATTGGGAATTTCATTTGCTTCAACGAGATCTTCAACTGTCGTTCCATATGCCTGAGCAATGCCGAACAAAGACTGGTTTTGCTGGACAACATGAATCTGCAATCTATCTCCCTCCCTGAAAAACACATCTTAAAACACTACTGCCATTTTATGAAGGAAACAGGGAAGAAATGTTATAATTGTTTTCAGAGAAGGAAGATATATTGGCTTTTAATACGTTTTCCATCATCTTTAAGGCATTTGCATTATCATGGTCATCGTTGGAAGCGGTGCAGTCATGCGGTATATGCAGTTGGTATTCTCTCATATAAGCATCATTGGCTGAAAACAGGACACAGATATTGCCTGCGATTCCGGTCATGACAAGCAAATTGACACCGAGCTGGTGCAGGAGAGTATTTAAGGCAGTCCCGTAAAAAGCGGAATGCTTTGGCTTTATTAAAAAATAATCATCCGGCGACGGGTGTATTTCATGAAGGATACGCTCACTGACAGGATTGCGGCAATGATTCATAATCGTATCGAGATCAGCCTTCCAGAGGTTATAATGATCATTCACGTAAATGACCGGGAGACCCTTTTCATGGAATGCGGTCTTTAGCTCATTGATGGGCTTAGTGATATTCAAAGCTTTTTCAGCAAGGATTTTGCCATGGTGAAATTGAAAGTCGTTAATCATGTCAATAATGATAAGAGCCGGTTTATAGACTTGCGGATTTTCCATCGAATCGCTCCTTTAAGAGTATTTTTCGTAAAAGGGGCCGCTTTTACACAGATGTTAAGAGAAGGAATGAAGATATTTGATTCAGGAATCATTCACTGAAGATGAATTGTATATGCGGGAGGCTATTAAGGAAGCTAAGCTTGCTGAAGGCCTGGAGGAGGTTCCAATTGGCGCAGTCATTGTTCTGGACGGGGAGATTATTGCCCGTGCCCATAATCTGAGAGAAGTGAATCAGACTGCGATTGCGCATGCAGAGCTCCTGGCCATTGATCAGGCATGCAAGAAACTCGGAACCTGGCGGCTGGAGAATGCCGTCCTCTATGTAACTTTGGAGCCCTGTCCGATGTGTTCGGGATCCATCATTCTGTCGCGCATCCAAAAGGTGGTGTATGGAGCCGCGGATCCGAAAGGCGGCTGTGCCGGAACGCTCATGAACCTCTTGCAGGATGAGCGGTTCAATCACCAGAGTGAAGTCGTCGCGGGGGTGCTTGAAGAAGAATGCGGCGAGATGCTTTCAAGTTTTTTCCGGAACTTGCGAAAGCGCAAGAAAGAAGAGAAGAAGAGAAGGCAATTGCTGCAGATGGAACACGATACAGGAATTGACAATGGTTAGGCATTGCTTTTTCCTCTGATTATTAGTATACTTATAAATGCGTCGGACAAAGACGCACCTTAATATGGTATCAACTTTGCCGTGCTAGGCGGGGAGGTAGCGGTGCCCTGTACTCGCAATCCGCTCTAGCGAGGCTGAATCCCTTCCCGAGGCTGGTGTCCTGTAGGGCCTGCCTTAAGTAAGTGGTGTTGACGCCCGGGTCCTGCGCAATGGGAATCCATGAATCATGTCAGGTCCGGAAGGAAGCAGCATTAAGTGGACGCTCCCATGTGCCGCAGGGTTGCCTGGGCCGAGCTAACTGCTTAAGTAACGCCTATGGGCGCCAGTCGACGGAAGGTGCACGGCAGTTTATATTGTAAATAAAACTCATCCTTTTGCGGGGTGGGTTTTTTGTTGCATTTTTTGCTCTAGGTTTTGTAAAAAGGAAATTAGATACGTTATAATAGATGAAGGACTATACATAGGAAGGGGGCGTGTCAGTGAGTTATCAAGCTTTATATCGTGTTTGGCGCCCGCAGCAGTTCATCGATGTTGTCGGGCAGGAACATGTGACAAAGACTTTGCAAAACGCCCTGCTTCAGGAGAAGATATCACACGCCTATTTGTTTTCCGGTCCCCGTGGAACCGGTAAAACGAGTGCGGCAAAAATACTTGCAAAGGCTGTTAACTGTGAGAAGGCACCTGTCACTGAACCATGCAATGAGTGTTCGGCCTGCAGAGGGATTACAGACGGATCAATTCCTGATGTCATTGAAATCGATGCTGCATCCAATAACGGTGTAGAAGAAATCAGGGATATCAGGGACAAAGTGAAATATGCTCCGAACGCTGTGAAATATAAGGTTTACATCGTTGATGAGGTGCATATGCTTTCCATTGGAGCCTTCAATGCGCTGTTAAAAACGCTTGAAGAGCCGCCTAAGCATGTTATTTTTATTTTAGCCACAACCGAGCCTCATAAAATTCCCCTGACGATTATTTCCCGCTGCCAGCGATTCGATTTCAAACGGATTACGGCTCAGGCGATAACAGGAAGAATGAAGCTGATTGCGGATGAAACAGATGCAGCGTATGAAGAGCAGGCCCTGCAGATCATCGCAAGAGCCGCAGAAGGCGGTATGCGTGATGCGCTCAGCCTGCTTGATCAGGCGATCTCCTTCAGCCAGGATCGCGTTACAGTTGAAGATGCCCTGTCTGTAACAGGTGCAGTGTCGCAGGGGTTTTTAAATAAACTGGCAAGAGCGGTTAAAGACCGGGATGCAGCATCCGGGCTGGAATTTCTGGAGGAGCTCCTTTTTCAGGGGAAAGATCCATCCCGTTTTATAGAGGACTTTATCCTGTATTACCGGGACATGCTCTTATATAAAGCGGCTCCAAGGCTGGAGGAATCTCTTGAACGGGTTATGCTCGATGAGGACTTTCAGCAGCTTGCCGGGGAAGTGGAACCTGAAGAGCTTTATGAGCTGATTGAGGTACTGAACAAGGCCCAGCAGGAAATGAGATGGACCAACCATCCGCGAATATTCCTGGAAGTGGCGATTGTGAAGCTGTGCCAGCTTGAACAGCGGGAGAGACCAGGACAGGCTGCAGACATCAAGCCCTTGATGCAGCAAATCGAACAGCTGCAGCACGAGCTGGCTGAATTAAAGAAAAATGGCATAGCGGTGAAAGATGATGGGGCTCCTGCTGTACAGAAAAAGCCGCAGAGAAGTTCACGCAAAGGGTTCCAGGCGCCAGTAGGGAAAGTGAATGAAGTACTGAAGCAGGCTACGAAAAACGATCTGGTGGCTGTAAAGAGCCGCTGGGGAGAGATGCTGAACCTGCTTGTTCAAAACCAGATGCGCTCCCAGGCAGCCCTTCTCAATGAAGCAGAGCCTGTAGCCGCATCGGAAACAGCTCTTATCGTAAAATTCAAATATGAAATTCATTGTCAGATGGCCATGGATAATGCGAAATTCCTGGATACTTTGGGGAATATCCTGTTTGAGCTTTTAGGAAAGAGATTGCAGCTGGTCGGCATTCCGGATGAACAATGGCAAAGTGTCAGGGAGGATTTCCTGCGCAGCCAGCGTGACGGAGATGAGTCTGGCGGAGGCTTCGGCGGAAATGAGGAAGAGCCTCATGTGGCTGAGGCAGTCAAGTTATTTGGCGCTGAACTAATTGAAATTAAAGAATAGAAACTAGTTGGAGGTATGTAAAATGCGCGGTGGAATGGGAAATATGCAAAATATGATGAAGCAAATGCAGAAAATGCAAAAGAAGATGGCTCAGGCACAGGAAGAGCTAGGCGAAAAAAGAATTGAAGGAACAGCCGGCGGCGGAATGGTGACTGTTGTTGTATCCGGACATAAACAAGTTTTAGAAGTAAACATTAAAGAGGAAGTTGTAGATCCGGAAGATATCGAAATGCTTCAGGACCTTGTCCTGGCTGCAACTAACGATGCACTGAAAAAAGCAGAAGATTTAACAAACGATACGATGGGCCAATTTACTAAAGGAATGAACCTGCCGGGAATGTAATCAAACATCCTGAAGGAGTGCTTAAAAGCACAGACAGGCCGGGCGCCAGCGAACATAGCCTGATGGGATATCCATCAGGCCATCATGATCGCGGCGCTTTTCCTTTTCATATAGGAGGAAACATACATGCATTATCCTGAACCGATATCCAAGCTGATTGACAGCTTTATGAAGTTGCCCGGAATCGGCCCGAAAACGGCTGCGCGTCTGGCGTTTTTTGTTTTAAGCATGAAGGAAGATACTGTGCTGGATTTTGCGAAGGCACTGGTCAATGCGAAAAGAAATTTATCTTACTGCTCTGTCTGCGGCCATATTACGGACCAGGATCCCTGTTATATATGTGAGGATCAGAGACGCGACAGGTCCGTCATCTGTGTGGTCCAGGATCCGAAAGACGTGATTGCCATGGAAAAGATGAAGGAATACAACGGGCTGTATCATGTTCTCCAGGGAGCGATTTCTCCGATGGATGGGATTGGGCCTGAAGATATCAATATTCCTGACTTACTGAAAAGACTTCAGGATGAGACGGTCCAGGAGATTATTCTTGCCACTAATCCGAATATTGAAGGGGAAGCTACAGCCATGTACATCTCCCGCCTGATCAAGCCATCCGGCATAAAAGCTACCCGGATCGCCCATGGCCTGCCGGTAGGCGGAGACCTGGAGTATGCGGATGAAGTAACGCTCTCAAAAGCGTTAGAGGGAAGAAGAGAAGTTTAAGCACGGAGGCGGAATATATGTTTTTTCGCAGGAAAAAGTGGCTTCGCAGCGAGTTTGATGAGAAGCTTCTGGAGCAGCTGAACAGATTGAGAACAGATTGGAACAACCAGAAATCACTGGTGGAAAAAAGCTTTGACCCATCCCCTGAGGCAATCAGCCAGGCAAAGCTGGCCGAAGCGAAATACTTTTTTCTATTCAGGGAAGCTAAAAAGAGAAATGTTAAAGTGAGAATGTAAGTAATTAATTTAGCGGGAAAAAAATACTTGTCCTCCTCTAAGGTCTTTTTTGTACACACTAATCATAAATTAGTAGTACAAGTTTCCTGAGAGGAGGATTTTTCTTTTGGATCCTATCGTAGTAATCTCCATTCTGGGAGGATTAATTTTATTGCTTCTATTTATAGGAGCCCCGGTAAAACCGGTAAGATTCATAGGGCAGGGAGCCATTAAACTGATCATAGGTGCACTCTTATTATTCTTCTTAAATGCATTTGGGAATCAGATTGGCATTCATGTTCCTATAAACCTTGCCACTTCGGCCATTTCCGGATTCCTTGGCATTCCCGGATTGTTTGCCCTTGTTGCTATACAGACATGGATTATTTAACTTTCACAGCCGTTCTGAAGCGGCTGTTTTTGTTTTTAAATCTTTTTTAGTATTTCTGTTGACAGTTCTTTTTGATGGTGATATTATATTAAAGGTCGCCACCACGACGCAATGAAAAAACAACTTACAAAAAAAGATGTTGACATTGAATCGTGAGAATGATATA
>NZ_NPDG01000160.1:0-3263 GCF_002272225.1 Bacillus sp. 7894-2 | reverse complement strand
CTCTTTGTTATATTTTACCTGATCGCTCAGAAGCGACTTTATTAATATAACATGTGTTGATTTTGTGTGTCAACACTTTTTTCATAAGTTATCCGCCGTCTGTGAAAATGTTTATCGTTCATATCGCAGCGACGGATATAAATATAACAAGGATTTAAATAAAGGTCAATAGCTTTTAAAGTTTTTTTACGATAATTTTTTTTTGAGTTTGTAATACCTGTGATAAATTCCCTGACCTTTTGTTTCTATGTTTACTACTTCTATGAAATGCTTATCAATCAAATACTCAAGAAGCATGCTTAAGTCAACCGCATAAAGATGAAGTTCATCATGGTTCATAATATCGTGGATGGACCATTCTTCTTTCTCAGCAAGCACGTCGGCAAGATGACTGATTCCTTGTTTCGTTCTCGAATGGATTAAAAATTCGCTTGCAAGGAACAGCAGCTCCAGCCTTTTTTCAAGCGGCTCCTGGCTATTAACCAATTCTTCATACAGCTTCATGATTTCAGGCTCAATTTGCTTTACCTGATTCCAGACAGTTACTTCCGGATGGAATCCATTTTCGATAACAGCAAGCCTGGCCAGATGATGAAGGGAATGAACAATATGGTTATAGGCATCAAAATAATGGCGGTTTTCAAAGAAGGCTTTGCCATCCATATATCGTCTGATCAGCTTGGCAAACTCAAGACCCATTTTTAATTTTCGCCCATAGAACGGAAACTCTCTTAATTCCACCTTCAGGTTATGAATATATTCGTTTCGATCAAATAAAACTTTTCCATTATAGAGCCAATCAAAGATTTTCCGGTTCGACCCCAGCAGGATCCATTCGCGAAGCTGCTTATCTGTCACAATATGCAGAGCCGCTTTTTTATCTTTATATGTGTAATGTTTAACAAATACAGGTTCATCTGCTTCCTCAACAAGGATCAGCAGTACAGCATCAAATGTATCAGTAGCAGGAATAGCCTTTTGCATTTTTTCGGTCATAATCACGCCCAGAGTGTTTGTCTGGCTTGCCCGTTCCTGGTATATAGGACGGAGAATATCTTCCATCATAATTCCTCCATTTTATTGATAGCGTATATCTTCGACAATTATAAATGAAATCCTTCCTAAAGGTGAGACATTTTTCGACACCATTCTATATTAATATTTATTTAAGCAAAAGGAGTGTGGTATAGTTAGTTTTTAGGAGGGAGCAGTATGGCTAAGTACTCAAATAAAATCAATAAGATTCGTACATTTGCCCTTAGTTTAATTTTCATCGGATTTATCGTTATGTATCTCGGAATATTCTTCAGAAATTCCGCTCTTCTCATGACAATATTTATGCTTCTCGGAATGCTCTGCATTCTTGCCAGCACCGGTGTTTATTTTTGGATTGGCATGCTTTCAACAAAAACCGTGCAGGTGGTTTGCCCGAATTGCGGAAAACACACAAAGATGCTTGGCCGCGTTGATATGTGCATGTACTGCAATGAACCTTTAACGCTTGATCCAAATCTTGAGGGCGCTGAATTTGATGAAAAATACAACAAAAAAAATACGAAGCAGAGCTGATTTATCTCTTGCTTCCATATTCAAGCTCTAAAATGACCGGCTCTCTAACAGCCGGTTTTTTATTGATTAAAAATAAAAAGCTGACAGCACAGCGCCGGCAGCTTTAAAATTTTATTAGTGAGCTTCTTTACTTGCACAATCCGGACATGTTCCGTAAATCTCCATTCTATGATGGCTGATTTTAAAACCTGTAACATGCGAAGCAAGGTGCTCTACTTCATCCAGGCCAGGATAGTGGAAGTCTACAATCTTGCCGCAGCTTTCACAAATGACATGATAATGATGAGTGGTAACAAAATCGAAGCGGCTAGATGCGTCACCATATGTCAGTTCCTTTACCAGGCCAACCTCACGGAATACTCGTAAATTATTGTAAACTGTTGCCACACTCATATTTGGGAATTTCCCCTCTAATGCTTTGTATATATCGTCAGCAGTCGGGTGTGACATGGAGTTTATTAAATATTCAAGTATCGCATGACGCTGCGGAGTGATACGTACTCCAGTGTCCTTTAAAGTATCCAGCGCCTCTTTTAATTCCATATGCGCCACCGCCATGCACCTCTTTTCCAACAAATATTCTTACTTTATAATCTTTATAAATAGTGTACTAATTTTTTACCACATTTGTCAATATTACAAACACCTTAATAGAGGGAATCAGTTCTTTTCATCATCTTAATACCCTCTTTCAACATCGATCACATTCATATAATCTTTGTTATTTTTTATATATGTATGAAGGTTATACTTAAAAATTTCAAAAGATCTCGGTAAATAGTTTTTTGTTCGGCTTGACAGATGAGGGGTGACTGTTACATTCTCCATCCTCCAGAAAGGATGTCCTTCAGGCAGAGGCTCATTTTCAAAAACATCCAGATACGCATGTGAAATCTGGTGTTTTTCAAGTGCAGACAGAAGCACCTTTTCCTCGACAAGATCCCCTCTCCCTATATTCATAAACACAGCAGAATTCTTATAGCAGCGAAATGCTTATCCTTTAACAGATAATTAGTTTCAGACGTGCTGGGAAGGACAGAAATGATAAAGTCAGCCTCTGGAAGGATCCCGGTGAGCCTGCTGAGTGGAAAAATACGATCTATCCACATATTTTCCCGTCCGCTCCTATTCACTCCAGCCACTTTCATTCCAAAGCATTTGGCGAGTCTTGCAATCTCTCCCCCTATTGCCCCAACACCGATAATTAACAAGGTTTTTCCATGAAGCTCTTCCATTGGCAGATTACGATTCCAAACTTCTGCCTTTTCATTTTCAGCCAGCAGTGCTCTTTGTTTAACATGTCCTAACATAGTTCCAAGCGCAAAATCAGCCATGGGGATTTTATGGATTCCTCTTGCATTTGTAATTAAGATGCCTTTCTCTTTGCAGGCTTTCAAAGGCATTTCATCCATTCCCGCTGACATCACCATGATCCACTTTAGTTTTGTTGCTTTATTAATATATTCTTCTGTCAGATCTTCTCCATATGTAATAAATACTTCAGCATGATAAAAGGATTCCCCTGCAGCTTCGATTCCGTCGAAAAACAGGAAATCTTCCTCAGGGAAATTCTGAATTACTTCCTGGCACAGCTCTTCGGGAGGCAAAATGGATGACACAATTTTCATAAACTCCACCCCAACACAGTTTTATTCATCATACCACCCATCGCCGAATGGTAATAAGAAAAGCGC
>NZ_NPDG01000159.1:0-25022 GCF_002272225.1 Bacillus sp. 7894-2 | reverse complement strand
CTTTATAAAAAAAAACGAACCTGTTCAGGTCCGTTTCGAAAAAGTATCTGAGGAGGTATGCCCTAATAAAATGATATGCAAAACTTGTTCTTCGGAATGGACAAAAGCCTTGTTCCGGCAAAAAATAGGCAACCCATTTAAGACTGGGTCAAATTTTCCTTAATATACTCCAGTGCCTCCTCGACATGATCCTTGACCTTTACCTTGCGCCATTCCTTCACGAGCTTGCCTTCCTGGTCAATAATAAAGGTTGAGCGCTCAATTCCCATATATTCTTTCCCGAAGTTCTTTTTCAATCTCCACACACCGTACGTCTCTGCTGCATTATGGTCTTCATCTGCAAGCAGCAGGAAAGGCAGTCCGTGCTTTTCAATGAATTTCTCATGCCGGCTGAGCGGATCAGGGCTTACTCCTAAAACGACCGCGTTCACTTCTGCAAAATTCTGATGCTGGTCCCTGAAATCACATGCCTGAGTTGTGCAGCCAGGTGTCATGTCTTTCGGGTAAAAATACAGAACAACATTTTTCCCGCGGTAATCTGATAATTTTACTCTTTCACCATTGCTTGCCTCAAGCTCAAAATCCGGAGCCGGTTTACCGATTTCAATTGCCATTTTCATTCCTCCTGTTGAATAGGTTTCTTACTCTAAGCCTATCCAACTTTTCCGTCAAAAACAACTGATATCATTATAAAGCACGGTCACCTGCATCAAATACTACCCTGGCTACGAATGCGGCCGGGATGACATATCCGATTAACGCTTCCAGTACGGCAATAAGCCTGCCTATCCCAACAGGGCTGACATCTCCATACCCAACAGAAAAAAGAGTTACCGCACTAAAATAAAAACCCGTCTCCAGCCTCTCGAGGAAACCGGTTTCCATATATTCAGTGCCGTCCATCAAAACCACCAGCCCATGTAAATCAAGCCAAATATATATCAGCCCAAATCCAATCAGAATCGTTGCATATAAACTTATGAGGTAAAGGAAATTATCCACAGACACCCATCTTCCCTTAATCTTGGCGGATGAAAAAAGAGTCTGCAGACTCATGATCATGCACAGCACGATTAAAATCAGCGATAAATAAAAAGCCATACTGCACCTCATTTCGAAATGCCTTCCAATTCATTTATACGCTCATAGCCTTTCCCATATGACAGCCTGTCTCGGAAACTCTTTCTGCACTCGCCCAATAAAAAAACCGGGATTATATCCCAGTTCTAATTGCCCGCTCCCCGATATCGCTTAACGCCTGAATTCCAGGTCACAATCGAAATGCTAAAAAATACAATTCCGATTACAGGTGTTAAAAAGGAGTACAAAAACCATTCGTCTTTCCCCAGGAAGTAGGACGCCGGATATACACCGACAAAGGCAAACGGAAGAACCCAGGTGAGGACAAAGCGTATAACATTATTGTAAATATCAACCGGATACCTTCCATAATTACCGATGTTATACATCATCGGCATGATGGATGTTCTGGCATCTGCCCAAAAGCTGATACAGGCAATCAGGACAAAGATGCCTCCATACACAAGCATTCCGCCTATCACAAATAAGAAAAACAAGAACGGGTCGGTCCAGGAAATACCTAAACCAAGGTTGTTTCCGGCGTAGATCATAACAGCAATGCCTGTTACGGCTCCGAAAAGGGATTCAAGCTCCATCCGTTCCAATACGATTTGAAACAAACTATGGATCGGCCTGGTTAATATCCTGTCGAGTTCCCCTTTTACTATATATCTCTCATTAAAATCCCAAATATTAAAGAACGATGAAAACAGCGCATATGGCACAAGGAAAAAACCGTAAATAAAGATGATTTCATCCCTCGTCCAGCCGCCAAGCAGATTAGTATGGCCAAAGACGACCAGGATAAAAATTAAATTGACTGCCTGAAAAAGAAGATCTGAAAAAATCTCTACAAATAAATCTGCACGGTACTGCATTCTTGTTTTCATATATTGGGCGACATATTGAAAGAAAATCGCTATATAAAACATGTGTCACCCTCCTTGAATAATGAGCTGTTTTTTCGCTATGATCCACAGAACCTGAATGGGGATGATCAGAATAAGAACCCAGATCCCCTGCATAATAATCGCCTGGATGGCTTCATTATTCGAAAAACTATTTGTAAAAATCATGCTCGGTACATAGCTGATACCCTGAAAGGGCAAATATTTCAGTACATCCTGTGCCCATAACGGAAAAAAGCTGATAGGAATCAGAAGACCGGAAAAGAGATCAATCACAACTCTTTTTGCCCGGATAAGCCCTGTGTTATTAAATAAGAAGAAAGTGGTAATGCCTGTCAGCAAATTAATTTGCGTATTAATAAAAAAACTTAATATAATCGATACCGCAAAGAAAATCCAGGTCGTCCAATCCGCAGAAAATTGCAGCGGAAAAATGAACGAGACGATAACCATGCCCGGAACGGAGAAAAAGAAGAGACGGAATATTCCTTCCCCCAGTCCCTGCATCGTTTTCATACCCAGATAATTATATGGGCGGATCAGCTCCACCGCTACTTTTCCTTCTTTAATTTCAGCAGCCATTTCCCGGTCTATATTATTAAAGTAAAACGCTCTGGCCATCCAGGCTACAGCCACATATGTCGACATCTGGATCACAGACATGCCCTCAATCGCATCTTTTTCTCCATAAATGGCACTCCACAAGAAATAGTAAGCGCCAATATTAATGCTGTAAATCAGAATACCTGTATAATAATTGGTTCTGTAGGCAAGCATCATCAAAAAACGGATCCGAATCATTTCGATATATTTATCCACAGGAACACCCCCGGGTAAAAGTAAATTCTTTCATTAAGACATCCCCCGGTCATAAATATTTCTTATGATTTCCTCTGTTGAAGTTTCTTTAATATTGATGTCTTTCACTTTCAAATCCGCAACCACCTTGGCAATCAGCAGGGAAATCAGTTCATCATTATCCTCTGCAAAGGCTGTAAAGATCGCTTTTTTCTCATCTTTTTCCCATTTCACTTCCGATGAGGCCGTTATTCGGTTTAAGTCGTTCAGGGTCACGTCTTCAAGGAACTGGAATTCTATTTCCTTCCCTTCCCCCCATTTTTCCTTCAGGCTTTTTAAGGCTCCATCATAAATGATTTTCCCCTCGTCGAGCATCACTACGCGTTCGCACAGCGCCTCAATATCCGACAAATCATGAGTAGTCAGCAGAATGGTTGTATTATATTTTTCATTAATTTCTTTTAAAAACTCTCGGATCTTCAATTTAACAAGCACATCAAGCCCGATAGTCGGCTCATCCAGAAACAAGAGCGGCGGATTGTGGATGAGTGCCGCTGCCAGTTCACACCTCATTCTCTGTCCGAGTGAAAGCTTTCGGACCGGCTTGTCGAGCAAAGGCTCAATATCCAGGGTTTTGATCACATGTGACATATGGCTGTCGTATTGCTCATCAGAAACTTTGTATACCTTCTTGAGCAGCCTGAAGGATTCCTGAACAGCAATATCCCACCAAAGCTGAGATCTCTGGCCGAAGACAACTCCAATCGTGCTGACGAATTTTTCACGGTCTTTATGAGGGTTCATTCCATTCACGATCACTTCGCCGCTTGTCGGGGTCAGGATCCCTGTCAGCATTTTTATGGTCGTTGACTTCCCGGCTCCATTTTCACCTATATAGCCAACCATCTCGCCCTGCTTTACATTAAAGCTGATGTTGTTTACCGCTGGCACAATCTTATAGTTCCTTGTAAGCAAATCACGGAAAGCACCCTTTAATCCGGAGCGGCTGGAATAAGATTTAAATTCCTTTTTTAAGTTCCGGACTGTTATTGCATCATTCATTTTTACTCCTCCTGCCAATTAATGCCCTAATGAAATAGTTTAGACAAACAGCGCCTTCTTCACAACTAGATTGCTTCAAAACCTATTTTTAAAATACAGAATAATCCGCCTTCCCTTAGGAATGGACGAAGCCTCTTCCAAACATGTTAAAATAATGACGTACATATAAATGAATTTTATCAGGAGGATTAACATGCAATTTACTAATTCTGAACGGCTGCATAAACAAGCTTTAGAACATATTGTCGGCGGGGTAAACAGCCCTTCCCGCTCCTATAAAGCAGTTGGCGGAGGCTCGCCGGTCGCAATGGAACGGGCACAGGGCGCTTATTTCTGGGATGTGGACGGCAATCAATATATAGATTACCTGGCTGCATACGGTCCCATCATTACCGGACATGCCCATCCGCATATTACAGAAGCCATAAAAACAGCTGCTGAGCGCGGAGTATTATATGGAACTCCGACACCACATGAAGTGAAATTCGCCGAGATGCTTAAAGAAGCAATGCCTAATTTGGACAAAGTCCGTTTTGTGAATTCAGGTACTGAAGCCGTTATGACAACGATCCGTGTGGCAAGAGCCTATACGGGAAGGGACAAAATCATTAAGTTTGCCGGCTGCTATCACGGCCATTCCGATCTTGTCCTGGTTGCTGCAGGTTCAGGTCCTTCAACACTTGGAACGCCTGACTCTGCCGGAGTTCCAAAGAGCATTGCCCAGGAAGTGATCACGGTTCCTTTCAATGAAATCGAACCATATAAGGAAGCGCTGGAAAAATGGGGCGACCAGATAGCTGCTGTACTGGTGGAACCGATTGTCGGCAACTTCGGAATTGTTGAACCAAAACCGGGGTTCCTGGAGCAGGTTAACGAATTAACACATGCAGCCGGCGCGCTTGTCATTTATGATGAAGTCATCACAGCTTTCCGTTTTATGTATGGCGGTGCTCAGGACCTGCTTGGTGTAAAACCGGACTTGACAGCCATGGGGAAAATCATTGGAGGAGGCCTTCCAATCGGTGCTTATGGCGGAAAGAAAGAAATTATGGAAACAGTAGCTCCTTTAGGTCCAGCTTACCAAGCTGGTACAATGGCTGGAAATCCGGCGTCGATTCTTTCAGGAATTGCCTGTCTCGAAGTTTTAAAACAGCCTGGTGTCTATGAATATCTGGACAGACTGGGAGAAATGCTTGAAAAAGGGATTAGCGAGGCAGCTGAAGAACATAATATCCCAATTACTATTAATCGATTAAAAGGTGCCCTGACCATCTACTTTACGGAAGAAAAAGTAGTGAATTATGAGCAGGCGGAAAATACAGATGGAGAAATGTTTGCAAAGTTCTTCAAGCTGATGCTCAATCAGGGAATAAACCTGGCTCCTTCGAAATATGAAGCCTGGTTTATGACAATCGCGCATACAGAGGATGATATTCAAGCCACCATTCATGCGGTGCAAAACGCATTTCAGCAATTAAAAGACGAATAAATATTCACTAATTTATACACCGACGGGAGCAGAAATGCTTCCGTTTTCTTTATTCCCAGTAATGAAAACGTTTACAATACTGAGGTTCATTTATACAAAAGCCTTTTCCCACTCCCAAACCATATCCAACTTTTTGTATAAATAATTGATTTCTGAAAATTCATATGATATGATGGGAGAAATCTTTTGTGTAAGAGCGGATTTCGCTGGCATAAAGAACATTATGTCCTGAAGCATATCCCGAATTATCCAACTATTCATTCAATAAATGCTCCATGCATTTACCTTTCAAACCAAAGATAACTTTGCAATACCCTCATTTAAAACCCGTAAACAAAAAAACTTATAGATTACTATTTTGCAGGAGGTGAACGGCTTTAAGGCACAGCCTTATTTTTAGCCGAATTTTATGACATTACAGCAATGGAGTCCTTCACTTTTTAAAGAGTTTCACCGCCAGGAGCATGATGCTTGCGGCATCGTTTCTGCCATGGAGAAAAAGAAAGTCCCAACCCGCGAGAATATTTTCAGCTGCATCAACGCGCTTGTTACGATGAATCACCGTGCCGGTTTTATTAATGGAGAAGGGGACGGTGTAGGGATCCATATTGATATCCCGAGAGAGCTGTGGAAAGAAAAGTTAAAGGAAGCGGGAGCCGATTCTGGCGCAACAGACAAAGATGGATTTGTGGTTGGACATGTATTTATGTCCAGGAAGCAGGATACTGAATTACTGAAAACGATCCTGCTGCAAAAACTCGCTGACGCTAATCTGACGGTTATTTATGCATCTGACGAAGTAACTGAATCTTCAGCTTTAGGGCCGATTGCCATACAGGAAAATCCAGTATTCTGGCAGTTTGCCTGTTTAGCAGAATCGAATGGTGCAGAGCTCTCAAAAAAACTGTTTGAATTAATAGTTAGTTTCGAAGAAGACGAACATGTCCATGTCGCCTCTCTTAGCCAGCATCATGCTGTGTACAAAGTTATGGGAGCCGGCGATATTCTTCCGAAATATTATCACGACCTGTCAAGCCCCCTTGTTGCTTCAACCATGACGCTTGGGCATAACCGCTATTCAACTAACACATTATCAAGCTTTTTCCGTGTGCAGCCTTTTAGCGTGCTGGGACACAACGGGGAAATCAACACCATTGCCAAGCTTAGGGATGAAGCCAAAATGGTCGGCGTTCCGCTGGTTAAAGACGGCAGTGACTCACAGGATCTGAGCAGAACGCTTGAAACGTTTATTTGCCGTGACGGCTATACTCTTTTTGAAGCAATGGACGTCATGTTCCCCCCTATCGTGAATGAAATCAAGTCATATCCTGAGCATCTTCAGGATATGTACGCCTATATCCGGGAAGCATGGGGACATTTTGCCCAGGGACCTGCAGGAATTATTTCCAGATTTGCTGATGAGGCAGTGTTCAGTGTCGATGCATTGGGCCTTCGCCCGCTGTGGATGCTGGAAACTGAAAGCTCCTACCTGTTCTCATCAGAACCAGGAATCATCCCGTCCTCCGAATATGTTAATGAGCCTAAGCCGCTGTCACCAGGTGAAAAGGTTGGGCTGAAATGGGACGGTGATACACTGGCTGTTTACGAGCACAGCCATTATCAGGCTGAAGTTTTTAACCGATTTTCAATAAGAGTGAACGCTGAAAATTTCAGGGTTCGCCTGCAGTCTCCAAAATTGGAAAAAACCATTACTGTAAATTACCCGGATAAGATTCATAACGGGCAGTATAAAGCATTCGGCTGGGAGAGAGACCATGTCCAGCTTGTTGAGCAAATGGCTGAAAAAGGCGCGGAGCCAATCCGTTCTCTTGGACACGATTCACCTTTAGCAGCACTGAATCCTCAGCGGAAAAACATCGCAGATTTTATTAAGGAAAGTGTTGCTGTCGTTACAAACCCTGCCATTGACCGTGACCGGGAAACGGAGCATTTCTCAACCCGTACGATTATCGGCCAGCGTCCTTCGTTATTTGAAAAACAGGAGCAAGGGGCCGTTATTGAATTGCAGACTCCTATTTTAATAGAAGGCAAAGCAGGCTTTGAATGTTCCGATGAACTCAATCAGCCGAGCTATGACCAGGTAACCGGCTTCTATCAGGAACAAAAGCTGATATCTTATTTATCTTCCACATTTACGAAAGATGAAACGGTAAAAGAAGCTTTAGACCGTTTAGCAGCAGAAGCGGTTGATGCGGTCAAAAATGGCAAAACCCTGCTTGTACTGGATGATGCCAATGCTCACCAGGAGGACTCTTACTGGATTGATCCGCACCTGGCCGTCTCTGCGATTGATCAGGCTCTTGTCAAGGAGGCATTGCGACGTGAATGTTCCCTGCTGCTCCGGTCAGCTTCAATCAGATCGCTTCATGACATCATAACCGCATTCGGTTTAGGCGCTGATATTATAAGCCCTTACTATATGTTTATGACGGTTCTTGGCGAATCTGATACACCGCTGAAGAATTTATATTCAGCTCTGAATAAAGGACTTGAAAAAGTCATTTCCACTATCGGGATTCATGAATTAAGAGGCTATGGCCGGTTGTTCTCTGCCATCGGTCTTCATGAAGAATTAGCCGGATATCTGAATATTGTCAACTTCTTCGGATCAAAGGAACTTTCATTCAGCTTCAGTGTTTTAAAGGAAGACGCTTTTACAAGAGCGGAAGATTACCAGAATGAAAAAGAGCGGATCGGAAAAACGTTCAGCCTTTTCCCGCGTATCTGGAAAGCAATCGGCGAAGTTGCCTCAACTGGTGACTACAATGCATATAAGGAAAAAATCACAGAACAGGAAGACCAGAATCCAACAACAATCCGTCATTTAACCGGATTTAAGGAAACGGCTTCTGATCTAAATCCGGAAGATATCAGCTTGCATGTGGGCGAGCATGACCTGCCATTTATCATCTCCTCCATGTCCTTTGGCTCTCAGAATGAAACAGCCTTTAGAGCCTATGCAGAAGGTGCTGACAGGCTGAACATGGTCAGCCTGAATGGGGAAGGCGGAGAAATCAAGGATATGCTCGGAAAATATCCGCGGACCCGCGGACAGCAGGTAGCATCAGGACGCTTTGGTGTTAATGCCGAGCTCCTGAATTCATCCAACCTGCTGGAAATCAAAATTGGGCAGGGTGCAAAGCCTGGTGAAGGCGGTCACCTTCCTGGATCCAAGGTAACGGCAAAAATTGCAGAGGCGCGTAATGCCACAATTGGATCGGATTTGATTTCACCTTCCAACAACCATGATATCTACTCGATTGAAGATTTGGCACAGATGATTCACGAGCTTAAGACAGCCAATGACAAAGCAAAGGTTGCTGTTAAGGTGCCGGTTGTACCGAATATCGGAACCATTGCAGTCGGGATTGCAAAAGCCGGAGCTGATATTATCACACTGAGCGGTTTTGACGGAGGTACAGGGGCAGCGAGAATTCACGCCCTGCAGCATGTTGGCCTTCCAGTTGAAATTGGTGTAAAGGCAGCTCACAACGCCCTCCTCGAAGCAGGCATCCGCGATAATGTGGAGCTTTGGGCTGATGGCGGCATCAAAAGTGCTGCAGACGTTTTGAAGGTTATGCTTCTCGGTGCGAACCGTGTAGGCTTTGGTACACTTTCCATGCTTGCCATCGGCTGTACGACATGCCGCGGCTGTCACCTTGATACTTGCCATGTTGGGATTGCCACACAAATAGATTCAGAGGCACAGGCGAAGGAACATGGCTTAAGAAGATTTGTTCCGCGCCAATTCGACCTTGCTGTCAAAGGCATCATGAACCTGTTTACTGCTTTTGGCGAAGAACTGAAAGCATTGGCAGCTTCTGTCGGCATAAAAAATCTGCAGGATGCAGTAGGACGTTCTGATCTGCTTGTACAGATTAAGGGGCAGGATCAGCTTGACCTGACTCACCTGCTGAAAACACTTGACATCGGCCAATTCTCTCCCCAGGAAGCACCTGAAGCCCTGCAGGAAGCCCAGCTACAGGTAGCTGTTGGAGCAGAGTATCTCGATGCAAGTGTAGAAGAACTGGATCAGTCACGTGAATTCCAAAGCGTTACTTCCGAGCAGCGCGTATTGGGAAGCCGGGTTTCCTGCCACCGTGTAAGAAACAGACTCGACGGTTCTTACAAAACTCTTCCGCAAGTTGATTTGAAATACAAAGGCGGTTCCATCCCGGGCAATGGCCTTGGAGCTTACAACAGCTTCGGCATCAACATCGAAGTTGCCGGAGGCGCACAGGATGGCATCGGAAAAACTTCGTTCGGCGGACAAATTAAAATCTTTAAAGCTAAAGGCAAGAATGGCAAGTTCTATAATGGCTCTGTTGGCAAAGGATTTGGCTATGGAGCACAGGAAGGCTTGCTTGTAGCTCAAGGAAATGCTGACGCCCGTGCCGGAATCAGATTATCCGGAGCGGATATGATTATCGGCGGCCAGCTGCAAAAGCCGCTGCCTGAAAAAGAATACGGCAATATCGGTTCTAACGCCAATATTAAAGGGTTTGCCTTTGAGTATATGACGAATGGCCGAGGCCTGGTCCTTGGCGATGCCGGTCCATGGATCTGCGCAGGAATGACAGGCGGTGTTGTTTATTTAAGACACCAGCCGGAAATGGGCTTAACAAAAGAAGCTATCCAGCGCAGAATTGCCAAGGGAGCTAAAGTTTCAGTCACTTCTCTTTCCGATAAAGGAAAGGAAGATGTAAAAGAACTGCTTGGCCAATACATTGCCATGCTGAATGATCAGGGACAGACAGAAGAAGTTTCCCAGCTTTCTTCCCTTCTTAATCATCCGGAAGACCACTTTGTTCAAGTTATTCCGGTCAAAGAGCAGGCAGACCCCTCTGTTTCCACAGAGTGATTATCTGCACAATCAAGCCCCACCCGTTTCTGCGGATGGGGCTTTTTGTCTTCTTTAAGGCACGCTTAACTTTTTTACTTATTTATAATCTTAATTTCATAAAAATGCCCCTTGAACTTCTTTCCATATCCCTGTATAGTACAATATTGTTTAACAAGGAGCAAAATCGTTTAAAGTATGTATAATTACTGCTTTTACGGTTAAATCGCTTTTCAATGAAAACAATTTTTATGAAAGAAAGGACATACATTGTATGAAACTTGGCGCCCGCATACTTAAGACGGGAATCGCAATCATTCTAGCTCTATTATTATCAGAACTCTTTCAGCTTCCTGCACCTATCTTTGCAGGAATTGCCGCTATTTTTGCCGTTCAGCCGACCATTTACAGATCTTATCTTTCTATTGTGGAACAGATCCAGGGGAACGCAATCGGCGCATTAATTGCCGTGATTTTTGTGCTTTTATTCGGCAATCATGTCTTTATCATAGGCCTGGCAGCAATTATTGTTATCACGATTAATCTTAAGCTTAAAATTGAAAACACAATTGGCCTGTCACTTGTAACCCTGATTGTCATTATGGAGACACCGGGCGATACCTTTCTGCAATTTGCTCTTATTCGATTCTCAACCGTTATGCTCGGGGTACTATCAGCTTTTATCGTTAATCTTGTATTTCTGCCGCCTAAGTACGAAAACAAGCTTTATTTTAAAATATCCAATAACACAGAGGAAATTACCAAATGGATCCGGCTTACCATACGCCATGCATCTGAACACAGACTGCTGAAAAACGATATTGATAAGATGAAAGACAGCAATGTTAAGCTTGAACAGCTTTACTTAATGTATAAAGAGGAAAGAAATTATTTTAAACGGAATGATCTGGTTAAATCCAGGAAACTCGTCATTTACCGCCAAATGATTTCCACTGTAAAACGCTCGCTGGAAACATTAAAAAAGCTTCATCGCTTTGAAAATGATCTGCAGCAAATGCCTGAAGAATTCCAGCATGCTGTGCAGCAGCAGCTTGATATTCTTATCCATTATCATGAACACGTTATGCTAAAGTTTATCGGGAAAGTTCGTCCGAATGTAGTGTTTGAGGAAGGCGACTTCAGCCTGAGCAGAAAGGAACTGGTGAACCTTTTTCTGGCTCAGCAAAAAGAACATGAACATGATGAAGAATCCATTCTCCCGCATATCATGCAGATTGTATCAGCTATTGTTGATTACGATGAACATGTGGAGCACCTGGATAAACTTATATCCAGCTTTCAGTCATATCATAAAGAAGAAAATGAGGTTTCCATACCGGAGAATGACGGGTAGACTGTGGTATATTTTCAACTTAATTCATAGGAAAAAGCAGCTGATGTCAGCTGCTTTTTTGTTAATTCTTCATACGCGGATCAAGTGCATCCCTTAATCCATCACCCATTAAATTAAATCCGAGAACTGTAAGCATGATTGCAAGTCCCGGGAAGATCATCGTCCATGGAGCCTGTATCAAATAGGCCTTCGCATCAGAGAGCATTTTCCCCCATTCAGGATTTGGAGCTTCTGCACCAAGGCCAAGGAATCCAAGGGCAGCACACTCAATAATCGCTGTTGCAATCGCAAGTGTTCCCTGTACAATGATTGGCGCCATACTGTTTGGCAGTACATGCCTGAAAAGAATACGGCTGTTGCTCATCCCAATCGCTTTTGCAGCCATAATATATTCCTCCTGTTTGACACTCAGCACCCTTGAACGGATCAGTCTGCCAAAGTTGGGAATATTGATAACCGCAATGGCAATCAGGGCATTTCTTAATGATGGACCAAGTACAGCCACAATCGCAATAGCCAGCAGTATGCTTGGGAAAGCAAGCATGATATCAAAAATGCGGGAGATGATGGTATCAACCCATTTGCCATAATATCCTGCTACAACACCTAAAAGGCATCCAACTACAATAGATCCGATTACGGCCAGAAAACCTACCCATAATGAGATCCTTGCCCCGTAAACCACCCTTGAAAAGATATCCCGGCCAAAGTCATCTGTTCCAAACCAATGCTCACTGGATGGAGCCTGAAGCCTTTTTGAGAGCATCTGTTCATTAATTCCCTGCGGCGCAATAAGCGGTGCAAATACAGCAAGAAGAACGAAAAATAATACAATAATGGTGCCGATTAAAGCCAGTTTATTTTTTCTAAAGCTCCTCCATGCTTCCACCCAGGGGGAAACCGCTTTTTCTTCAGCAGGCATAATAGGCGGCTGAAGATCTTTTTGTGTTGAAAGTTCCAAGTCTGTTCCCCCTCCTTAATTATATTTAATCCGCGGGTCAATTGCTGCATACAGCAAGTCCACCACCAGATTGATCATGACAAAGATAAATGCAATGATAAGTATGCCTGACTGGATAACAGGATAGTCCCGATAGTTGATAGCCTCATAAATATATCGTCCGATTCCAGGCCAGCTGAAAATCGTTTCCGTTAAAATGGCGCCTCCCAGCAATAATCCCATTTGAAGACCGATAATTGTAAGAACTGGAATGATGGCATTCTTTAATGAGTGCTTATAAACGACCCAGAACATTCTCAAGCCTTTGGCCCTCGCTGTTCTGACAAAATCGGATCTCATTACCTCAAGCATCGTAGAACGGGTAATTCTCGCAATGATTGCCATTGGGATGGTTGCCAGGGCAAATGCCGGCAGAATCAGGTGTCTGATGACATCCCAGAATTGATCCATCCTTCCCTGCAGGAGAGTATCAATCATATAAATGTTCGTAATGGCTTCAATCGGATTTCTTACTTCTTCCCTACCCGATGTAGGCAGCCAGTCCAGTTTAATGGCAAATGCCCACTGCTCCATCAAGCCGAGCCAGAAGATTGGCATGGAAACGCCAATAAGCGCCAGCACCATTGCCACATAATCAAACCATGAATTCTGATACCAGGCACTGATGATACCGGCATTCACACCGATAAAAACAGCAATTAACATGGCAACGAATGTAAGTTCAATTGTTGCAGCCAGATACGGCCAAATTTCCTGGCTTATTTCCGTTTTAGTCCGGAGTGATTCTCCAAGATCCCCCGTAATAAGCCCGCCTAGATATGTAAAATATTGAAGGTACCAAGGCTGATCCAGCCCCAGCTGCTTCGTTAATTCCTCTACTGCTTCTTTTGTTGCCAATTGTCCCAGGATAATCTGTGCCGGATTACCCGGTATTGCCCGTATCATAAAAAAGACGATCAGGGAAAGCCCCAGCAGAACGGGTATTAGGGATAACAGACGTTTAAGTGTGTAGGACAGCATTGCCATCTCACCTCTCTTGAAGGTAGTTAAGAAAAGCGCAAGCGCCTTGGTCACCCCCGACAAGCACAAGACGAGCCTCCTGGAAAGGCGTTTTTTGCCTTTTTAGGGGGATGGGCTTGTGACCTCGAGGGGGTAGGCGCTGGAGCTAGACAGTTATCGAGATTCAAAGTTTCATAATTTATAATATTTCTATGTAGAAAAGGGAGCTACAGAACTGTACTCCCTTTTCCTTGAAATATAAGAAGTATACTTATGTCACTTGTAAAGCAGCTTATTTAAATTCTACAGTTGCCAGTAAATCAGAACCTGTTGGATGCGGCTTGAAGCCAGTGATATCAGCTTTACCCGCAAGGATTGGTCTTGAGTGAACAAGCGGAATCCACGGAGCATCTTCTTTGATCAGAATCTGAGCCTCTTTGTAAAGTTTTTCACGCTCTGCCTGGTCTGCACTTGCCTGAGCTTTTACAAGCAGTTCATGCACTTCAGGGTTTTCGTAATAAGAGTAGTTGTTGGAACCGATGCTGTCCTGATCTAGAAGAACATACAGGAAGTTATCAGCATCCCCATTATCGCCAGTCCATCCTAATAGGAATGTATCAGCTTCACCATTCTTGGCTTTATCCAGGTAAGTACCCCACTCATACGTTACAATCTTTGCTTTTACGCCGATTGCATCAAAGTTGGCTTGAAGTGCTTCAGCCACTTTTTGTCCATCCGGCATATATGGTCTAGGAACCGGCATTGCCCATAGCTCCATTTCAAAACCATCTTCATATCCTGCTTCTTTTAAAAGTTCTTTAGCCTTCTCAGGGTCATACTCATAATCCTTAACATCATCATTGTAACCCGCTACAACTGAAGGCATTGGGTTTTTCGCAGGCTCAGCTGCACCGGCATAGAATGCATCAATAAGAGCTTGCTTATCAACTGCATAGTTCAATGCCTGGCGGACTTTTTTATCTTTTAATGGTCCACGTGTGCTTGTCAATCCAAGGTAAGCTACGTTTAATGATGGACGTTCAAACGTTTGAAGATCCGGATTTCCTTCGATTTGGCCAACATCACTGAAGTTAACACCATCGATTAAGTCGACTTCGCCTGTAGCAAGGGCGTTCAGACGAGCAGAGTTTTCAGGGATGACACGGAAGATAACTTCATCCAGCTTTGGAAGGCCTTCCTGCCAGTATTCTTCGTTTTTCACAAGAGTGATGCGGTCGTTTGCTTTGTATTCTTTAAATACAAATGGACCTGTTCCCACCGGATTGTGAAGGAATTTTTCTCCATGCTTTTCAATCGCTGCCGGGCTTGCAATTCCAAATGGAGACATTGCAAGGTTCTTTAAGAATGGTGCAATTGGCTTGTTTAAAGTAAACTCAACTGTGTAATCATCTACAGCTTTCACTTCAGAGATTTTATCCCCAAACTGAGAGTTATAGTAATAGAACTGTTCAGCGCTTCCTGCTTTCCATCTTTCAAAGTTGAAGACAACTGCTTCGGCATTGAAATCAGTTCCATCGTGGAATTTCACGCCTTCACGAAGCTTTAGAGTATGCTTTAGCCCGTCTTCACTTGTATCCCATTCAGTAGCAAGGCCAGCCTGAATTTCTGTATCCTGCTCACCAAATTCAATCAGAGTTTCATAGATGTTTTTTGTAACTTTAAAAGATTCGCCTTCTGTTGTAATAGCGGGATCAAGTGAAGTAGAATCACCGCCGCGGCCAAATACTAATGTGCCGCCTGATGACGCTTCTTCTGTATCTGTACCTTTCTCTTTATCCTTTTCGTCTTTCGTTCCGCTGCTTGAGTTGCTGCTGCAGCCGGCAAGAGCCAGTGACAGTAACAAAGCTGCAATCAGGAACCAAATGCCATTGCGCTTCTTCATTGTTTTCCCCCTTTTTTCTTTTGCCGGTATCGGCTGTTTACATATTTATCATCCATGCAGTTCTGCCTCTATAGTTCAGCTATAGAGATGGCAGGCTGCAAAGTGACCCGGTTCAATTTCCTTCAGCTGCGGCCTATCTGTTTTGCAGATTTCCATGCATTCATTACATCTAGTATGGAATGCACATCCAGCTGGCGGATTCTGCGGGCTTGGAATGTCCCCGGTTAATAATTCCCTGTCTTTCTTTAATGTCGGGTCAGGAATGGGAACTGCACCAAGCAATGCCTTTGTGTAAGGATGCAGTGGCTTATCGTAGAGCTGGTCAGAGGTTGTGATCTCTACTAATCTTCCAAGATACATAACACCAACTCTATCACTGATATGTTTAACTACCCCGAGATCATGGGCAATGAATATATACGTCAGCTGAAACTCTTTTTGAAGATCTTCCAGCAGGTTGAGCACCTGTGATTGAATGGATACATCAAGTGCTGAAACAGGTTCATCTGCAATGATCAGCTTAGGCTTGGTCATCAATGCTCTTGCGATTCCTATCCTCTGCCTTTGGCCTCCGCTGAATTGGTGCGGATAGCGTTTGGCATGGTAGCTGCTGAGGCCGACAACCTCAAGCATCTCCCTTACCCGCTGTTTACGCTCTTCTTTGTTCCCGATGCCATGGACAATGAGAGGCTCCTCCAAAATCTGCTCAACAGTATGGCGGGGATTTAACGACGCAAACGGATCCTGGAATACCATCTGCATTTCCTTTCTCATCTTGCGCATTTGGCTTGAGTTTAGGGAAGTCAGATCCTTGCCTTCAAAAACCACTTTCCCCTCTGTCGGTTCAATCAGGCGCATCAGCATTCTTCCTGTGGTTGATTTGCCGCAGCCAGATTCGCCTACAAGGCCAAGCGTTTCCCCTTTGTTAACGAAGAAGGTGATATCATCAACCGCTTTCACATCACCCTGTTTTCTTCCAAACAGGCCGCCTGTTACAGGGAAATATTTCTTTAACTGATTAACTTCCAACAGCACTTCGGTCATCAATGACACCCCCAGACTCATGCAGGAAACAGCGCACTGTATGCTGTTCTGCATTATTGGCATTGTATAGCGGAGGACTTTCCGTCATGCATCGGTCATGGACAAATTCACAGCGCGCTGCAAAACGGCATCCAATCTTGATGGAGCCCGGTTTTGGGACATTTCCCGGAATGGAATATAATCGCTCCTTTTTCTCTCTTACATCAGGCACTGATTGCAGAAGTCCCTGGGTATAAGGGTGCTTGGGATTTTTGAATATCTCTTCTACAGGAGCTTCCTCCACTATTTTCCCGGCATACATGACAATTACCCTCTCACATACTTCCGCTACTACCCCGAGGTCATGCGTTATCATGACTATAGCTGTGTCGAGCTTTTCATTAAGATCTTTCATAAGGGATAATATCTGTGCCTGGATGGTCACGTCCAAAGCAGTTGTCGGCTCATCAGCAATCAGAAGCCGGGGATGGCAGGACAAAGCCATAGCAATCATTACCCTCTGCCTCATTCCCCCTGACAGCTGGTGGGGATATTCCTTTACTATCTGCTCTGCCCTTGGCAGGCCAACAAGCTTAAGCATTTCTACAGCCTGCTGGATTGCAGCCTTCTTATTTAATTTCTTATGTAATCTAATTCCTTCTGTCAGCTGATCTCCTATTGTAAATAACGGATTCAATGAAGTCATCGGCTCCTGAAAAATCATAGCCACTTCATTTCCCCTTATTTCACGCATTCTTTTTTCTGATGCTTTAACGAGATCTTCTCCATCTAAAAGAATTTCACCGCCAACAATTTTTCCCGGGGGCTGTGGAATCAGCTTCATAATGGATAGAGATGTAACACTCTTCCCGCAGCCTGATTCTCCTACTATCCCCAGAATTTCACCCTTGTTGACGGAGAAGCTGATATCATCCACAGCCGGAACTTCTCCATCTGAAGAGAAAAAGGATGTCCTTAGCTGTTTTACATCTAAAACTGGAGCTTGATTCACACGGATACTCCTTTCCTGATCGTCCTTTTCTATGAAATGGGACATTTTTAACAATTTTGGACCTTAGGTCACTATCTTTTTTTCATTCTATAAAAAAAGATTGGTTAAGTCTACTCATTTTTCTAAATTATTTAAATATAGTAAACATTATATATTTTTAAATATGGATTTATAAGTAATATCCTACTAATAATTATGAAAAAGATGGAGATTAATGACCGTTAATTGCCGGAAGCTGTTTTAACACTATAGTAATTTAACGCATTGCTATAAAAAAGCACACAAATAAAGCCGGCCCTGTAATAGAGCCGGCTTTAAATCTAATTTTCAAGCTGCTGAACTTGAAAAAGCTTATAATAATTCCCTTGTTTTTTCATTAATTCGTCATGGCTTCCCGCTTCAGAAATTTCACCATGCTCTATCAGAATAATTCTATCTGCATGTGTGATGGTGGAAAGTCGATGGGCCACGATAAAAGTCGTGCGGTCTTTAGCCAATTTTTCCAATGCTTCCTGTATCAGATGTTCACTCTCCAGATCAAGGGCTGAAGTGGCTTCATCTAGCACAAGGATCGGCGGATTTTTCAAAAAGATTCTCGCAATGGCAATTCGCTGCTTCTGTCCTCCCGACAGTTTCACACCGCGCTCGCCAACCTTGGTATCATAGCCTTCAGGTAAATTCATAATAAATTCGTGGGCATTTGCAGCCTTGGCAGCATCGACTACTTCCTCTTCAGTGGCATCGGGTTTTCCGAGCAGAATGTTAGTTTTGACCGATTCACTGAACAAAATATTATCCTGAAGCACCATCCCGATTTTATCGCGAAGGCTCCTAACTTTAAACGAACGGATATCAGTGCCGTCAAGCAGAATTCTGCCTTCATTCACATCGTAAAAACGAGGAATCAGCCCTACCAGAGAGGACTTTCCTCCTCCGCTCATCCCTACAAGGGCAATCGTTTCCCCTGTTGTTACATCGAGATTTATTTCCTTCAATACCGGAGGCTCATTCTCATTGTAGGAAAAGCTCACTTCTTCAA
This sequence comes from Bacillus sp. 7894-2, assembly GCF_002272225.1. Lineage (NCBI taxonomy): Bacteria > Bacillati > Bacillota > Bacilli > Caryophanales > Bacillaceae > Bacillus > Bacillus sp. 7894-2. The sequence goes on along the minus strand of NZ_NPDG01000159.1, from coordinate 6,533 downwards.
ATTGGATATGCCCTTTAACATCCCGGCATTGGATGGCATCAGGTGAATCGTCAATATCGTATTTCTCATCTATTAACTCAAATACCCGGTCCATGGATGCGATTGATTGGGTTAAGGTGGTTGAAGAGTTAACAAGTCTTCTAAGCGGTCCGTACAATCTATCTATATAAGCGACAAATGCCATCATGACACCGAGGGAAATATCTCCCTGGATAACCTGGTATCCCGAATATCCAATGACTAAAAGCGGTGAAATATCTGTAATGGTGTTAACTACTGCAAATGCTTTTGCATTCCACTTCGTATGGTCAATCGCTTTTGTCAGGAAATTCTTATTTTGCGCATCAAATTGGGTTTGCTCATAATCCTCAATGGCAAAGCTTTTAACAACTGCCATCCCCTGAACACGTTCATGAAGATAACCCTGCACCTCTGCAAGAGCCTGTGAACGGGCCCTTGTCAGCTTTCTGAGGTTCCCAAAAAAGTACTTGACTGAAAAAGCATAAAATGGAAATAACAGCAGTGACACAATCGTCAGCGTAACGTCCATATTCAGCATAATGACAACGGCAATTAAAATAGTTGCCACATCAAGCCATAAATTCATTAAACCGGTTACGACGAATGTTTTGGTTTGCTCAACATCATTTATGACCCTTGAGATCACTTCCCCTGTTCTGGTATTTGCATAAAATCGGAAGCTTAATTTTTGAATGTGGGTAAAAAGCTTATCCCGGATGTCATATAGAATTTTGCTTGCCACCCACTGGGCAAAGTATTGTCGGTAATACTCAATTGGCGGACGGGCGATGACAAATAAAGCAATCATCACAGCCATAACCATTAACAGTGTGCTGTTCTTATCGCTCTGACTCAAAGCATCATTGCCAATAATATCATCTATTACATACTTAATCAGAAGCGGAATCAAAAGCGGTATGGCAAATTTAATGATGCCAATGATAATGGTTCCGATAATCTGAAGCCGATACGGCTTAACGAATTTCAAATATCTTTTTATACTGTCCAACCGGATCGCTCCCCCTCTCTGTCTCATTCCCTGTTATTTTTTTAAACTTACCCCGAAACCCGGCAATCATGCACGAAAAGCGCAAGCGCCTTGCCCACCCCCGACATTTGTGACCTCGAGGGGGCAGGCTGCTTGCGCTGGACAAAAATAAAAACCTGCTGACCCAAGGTCCAACAGGCGTTTTTTCGGCATTCAGCCCTTTTTTAGCGTCTGTAAGTAAGATAACGTTCATACCATATATCAATAAAATCGGGTGCAAAAGGACCTTTTCTCTGACGGATCCAATGGATGAGGTTGTCCACATTTGATTTAAGGATGCTGTCAATCACATCGGGATAGTTCATTTCCTGACGGTGCCGTTCATACTCATCTTCATCAAGCAAGTTGAATGTCATGTCCGGATATACTTTAATATCGAGATCATAATCAATATACTTTAACGCTTCTCCATCACAAATAAATGGGGAACTGATATTACAGTAATAATAAACACCATCTTCCCGAATCATTCCAATCACATTAAACCAGTGCTGAGAATGAAAATAACAAATCGCTGGCTCTCTCGTCACCCATGTTCTTCCGTCAGATTCTGTTACGATTGTCCGGTCATTTCCGCCAATCACCAGATTTTGTGTCCCTTTTAATACGGTTGTTTCCTCCCAGACGCGGTGGATATGCCCATTATGTTTATAGCTGTGTATTTGCATTGGTTCGCCTTCGATGGGTACCGCCATTCTTTTTCCCCTACTTTCCTTCCGGAAGCTTTGCAACCTGATAATACTTTTTTGGCGCCTTTAATAGGCTTCCTCCCCTTCATGCTAAGCGCATACTGCACAGCATGACTCAATAATATCCAAAAGAAAAAGGCAACAAAGTACGATTCCTGTTTTCTACTATTATAACGGTAAAAGGAAATTTTTAAAACAAAGAGCCATTGAAATGTATCAACGGCTGTAAAAAAAGGATATAATAGCTTATTTTATAGGTATTGAAGACAACAAAAGATTATAGGGAATTTATCTTTAGACGGTTACATTTACTTTCTGATAGGAGCGGATGACCTCTTCGGTCTGTTCCTCAAAGATACGATGAATTTGTTTGAGCTCTTCCTTCATTCTGGCAATTTCATACTGCACGCTTTCAAGCTCTGTTTCCTGCTGAATGGCTTTTAATTCCTCTTCAATCTCCTGGCAGCGCTCCAGCTCACTCTGCAGATAAAGAAGCTTTTCCATCGTTTTCATCTGTTCTGAAACTAAACTGTTAAAGTTCTCCATGTTTGTTCCACCGTCCCCGTTATTTTTCCTATTCTATAATTTCGCTGTACCTTTTTTTAACCCTTTGACTAGTTATGTTGACTTTATGGAAGTTTTGTCGAAGGGAAAGAGAAAAATACATGGGACGATCCAGACAATAAAAGAAGCCGCCCTTTCCATTTAAAAGGCGACTTCTTTCTTTAGATGTAATTAGCGGCTTTGTTTGCCTGCATTTTGACCTTTGCGAGCTTCAGCCTGCTGGTTTTGCTGTCTTACTTCAGCAGCATTTGTTTCGCTGGCAAATTCAGTACCGTATTGGCCTTGGCCAGCAGATTGTGCGTTTTGTTGTCTCACTTCTTGAACGTTAGTTCCAGCTTGAGATTTGTTTGGTTGTTTAGCCATTATAATCACCTCCACGCTCATTAATTTAACCGGGAGCGGAGGAAACTATCCAACTTTTTTAAAAACCAAAAATATCCATATTTAATTAAACAAGCAGAGAAATGCCGCCATCCACAATAATCGTCTGGCCGCGGATCATGCTGGATTCCTCACCTAATAAAAACATTACTGTATTCACCATATCTTCAATTTCAACCATTCGTCCTGCAGGTGTTTTCGTTTTTGCTTCTTCGAGAAGCTCTGCACGGTTAGGGAAATGTTTTAAAGCTTCTGTATCTACTGCACCGCCTGAAACAGCGTTTACGGTGATATTCTTAGGAGCCAGTTCAACAGCCAGATAGCGTGTCAATGCTTCCAATGCTGCCTTGGAAACTCCTACAGTCGTATAGTTTTCCAGATAGCGGATCGATCCCAGCGAGCTGATGCTAACAATTTTTCCGCCGCCGCTTTTCTCCATTAGCTTTGCAGCTTCCTGACCGCAGAAAAGCAGGGCTTTGCTGTTAATGTTCATCGTCCAGTCCCAATGAGATTCTTCCAGTTCCATAACCGGACGCAGAACCCCGGAAGCTGCATTGTTAACAAACACATCGAGCCTTCCAAATTCACGGTCAATCTCAGCGAACAGGCCTTTAATTTTCTCTACATCCCCCACGTTTGCTTTGACAACCAGGGCTTTTCTGCCAAGCGCCTCAATTTCGGCTGCTGTTTCATTTGCGGCCGATTTGCTGCGTGCGTAATTGATGACAATGTCATAGCCTTCTTTGGCAAGCCTGATGGCTGTTGCCTTTCCAATTCCTCTGCTGCTTCCTGTTACCAGTGCTACTTTTTGTGTCATGATTCAATTTCCTTTCTGTTATGTATTTCTGTTGTTTAAGGGTTTTTATTTCGGGAATTTAAAAATTATACTGTTCTCTCTAGTTTGTTGCAGCTAATAATTACGTCCGTTGATTTCCGCTGCGGACACTTGCTTTCCGCGGGGAGGAATGAGAGCCTCCTCGGCTTCGCCTGTGGGGTCTCTCCCTTCCCTCTCCTCCCGCAGGAGTCAAGTGTCCTCCGCTCCAATCAACTCTGCGTGCTAAACTTTATTGGTTGTACGGCAACAAACTTAAGGGAATAGTCCAAGTAAAAATACTTACAGAATTCATTTTAGCTTTTTCCATGTATAGATGGCAATTCGAATTAAAACACTATCTGTAATCCAATTGAGGAAAGGAAGATGGCATATGTTTGTCGGACGTGATATGACAGAGCTTTCGATGATGTCAAAATCGGACTGGAAGGACAGTGAGCTTGCTTTTTACCATCATTCATTTCAGCAGATCATGCCTTATTTAAATGCTGAGGGCCAGACGATTCATAGGGAGATTGTTGAAGAAATAGAAAACCGCGGCGGCCTGAAAAGGCAGGAAGCCGATTATACTCATGGAACCCGGGTTAGCTATGAGTAATGGAAAAAGGGGATTGTTCCCCTTTTTCTATGTTCAGCTTTCCAAGTATTGCTTCCAGATTTTCTGATGGGATACCGGAAAAGGAAATTCCTTCATCTCTTCATGTGTGACTAATTTCAAATCATTTTTTTCCTCTTTGAGTTCTAATAATTTCCCTTTATACACATTAATGTTCCATGTCAAATGGGAAAAAACGTGTTCGATCTGACCCGTCATTTCCTGAATATCTACATTGGCGCCATATTGGGTGCTGAACGCATCCTTCATCTGCTCTTTGTCGCTTACATAAGCAATGTTGATCTCTGTCATGGGAAATTCCCAGAGATTAGCAAGCAGGCCTTTGCCAGGTCTTTTGTGTATTAGCACTCTGTCTTGATCATCGATAAGGACAGCTGCTGCTAATTGCACATTTTTTTGCTTTTTGGTTTTTGTTTTTACGGGCAGATCCTGCTGAGTCCCTTCATAAAACGCAGTACAATGTTCTCTCACCGGGCATAATAAACAGGAAGGAGAGGTTGGTGTACATATTAATGCGCCAAGCTCCATCAGCGCCTGGTTGAAATGGGACGGGTTTTCATGTGAAATTAATGTTCGAACGGAAGACTCAAATATTTTCCTGGAAGATGGCTTAGCAATATCTTCCCAGATGGAGAGGATTCGCGACAGGACACGCATTACATTGCCATCCACAGCCGGTTCGGGTACTCCATACGCTATACTGAGAATGGCCCCTGCCGTATAGGGTCCCACTCCTTTTAGGGACGAGATCTCTTTTGGCGTATCCGGAACTTTTCCGCCATATTTTTCATGAACCTCCCGGACAGCAGCCTGAAGATTTCTTGCCCGTGAATAATACCCCAGACCTTCCCAGGCTTTTAATACCTTCTCTTCGTCTGCTTCAGAAAGATCCTTGATGGTTGGAAACTGTTCAATAAAACGGTGAAAATAGGGGATTACGGTGTCCACCCGCGTCTGCTGAAGCATGATTTCAGAAACCCAGACTTTGTACGGATCCTGATCCTTTCTCCAGGGCAAATCCCTTTGCTCCGCTTCGAACCAGCTGAGCAAATCATCTTGAAAACCTTTTATATCGGTTGATTCGATTGTATTTTGACTAACTTCTTTCAATTTTTTAATCCTCCTGATGTTAAACAATCGGAAAATATGGGAATATATTAGTACGGTCGCTGTTTAACATTTTGCCTTAAGTTTGCAACACCTTTAAAGGTACCCATATTCAGTTGTTAATACAAGAATTTTGCTGTTACACTTTAAGTAAATTAGGTACTCCGTACAAGATTTGTTACCAGGGAAGGAGGTATTTCCTCTTGGATACCGGCACACATGTAGTGATGGGGCTGGCGCTTGGCGGCATAGCCACTCTTGATCCCGTTGTTGCGGAGAGTTCTGCTACAGCAACAAGTGTCATGATTGGTGCCATCGTCGGTTCTCAAATACCTGATATCGATACTGTCTTAAAACTAAGAAATAATGCCGTTTATATTCGCAATCACAGGGGAATTACCCACTCCATACCGGCCGTCCTGCTATGGCCGCTTGTCATACTTGCTGTGGTTTATCCGTTTTTTCCGTCTGCGGATCTGCTGCACTTATGGCTATGGACTTTTTTGGCTGTATTCCTGCATGTTTTTGTAGACATATTCAATGCATATGGAACACAGGCACTCCGGCCCTTTTCATCTAAATGGGTAGCACTGGGGATTATCAACACATTTGACCCGTTCATTTTCGGGATTCATGTCGCAGGATTATTCATCTGGGCATTTGGGGCTCATCCCGGTTATACATTTCTAATCATTTATGGCATTATTTTCGTTTATTATCTTCTGCGGTTTGCAGCCCAGAGAAGTGTCTTAAATGCCGTAAAGGTTATGATACCGGATGCAACTGAAATCATTATTGCCCCAACGATGAGGTTTAATCAGTGGCGTGTGGCGGTTATGAGCAGGCAGCAATTTTTCGTCGGGCGTGCTGTTAAAAACCATGTGAGAATTCTCGATCAATTTAATCGCGTTCCCGTTCCTGAGACACCTGTTATAGAAGCTGCGAAGAAAGATAAAAACCTATCTGCCTTCCTGTCCTTCTCACCGGTTTACCGCTGGGAAGTGGATGAATATGATGATTATTATGAAGTTCGCTTTATTGACCTCCGCTACCGGAGCAATGGACATTATCCATTTGTAGCCGTGGTTCAGCTCGATCGGGATTTAAACATTCAATCATCCTATACAGGCTGGATTTTCAGCAAGGAAAAGCTTCGAAAAAAACTGGATATTCTTCCGGGATAAGAAAAGCGCAAGCGCCTTGCACACGAAGGAACGCAGACTAAGAACACCACGTCTTGTGGCAACGTCTGCATGACCCGCATCCTGCGGGCCT
>NZ_NPDG01000158.1:0-47824 GCF_002272225.1 Bacillus sp. 7894-2 | reverse complement strand
TATCTACCATTACAATTACAAACGAAGACAAAAGAAACTAAAGAAACGCGCGCCGATTGAATATCTAAACGCGCTCACTGCTTAGCTTTTTATGTTGTCTACTTGACAGGGGCAAGACCATTTTGCAGGGGTTTACTGATTATCGAAACATTTACCCGGCCAGAAAAGAAAACGGCACCGCCGCCCATATCGGAAAGCCGGTCCGGAGTCAGCGAATTGACCAGATGTTTTGTTCCTGGGGCGTCAGCCCATAATCCCTGTGAAACAACTGTACCAGGAAGGACAAGTTCTCCGACAGCCGCTTTGAGTTCGCATTCTCCTCGTTCATTCCAAATACGAACCAAGTCACCATCTTTAATTTCAGCATTTACAGCATCCCTTTTATTTATGTGAAGACGCGGTTCCTTCTCCATTGCTGCATGTTTTATATTATTTGAAAAAGTTGAATTCAAAAAGTTATGGTTCGGTGCGGGCACAAACAAAAAAGGGAATTTATTTTCTTCCTTCAGCGGTATGTATGTCGGCAGAGGAGGATATCCATCCTCTTTCATTCTCTTCGAGTATAATTCAATTTTTCCGCTTGGCGTGGGCAGCCTGCCGGGAAAAAGCGGTTTTACCCTCGCTTTCATAAACTTGTTTTTCTTCAGGGATTCAGCATTGATTTCCTCAATAAAGGGGTTAGCCGGAAAATTTAATGCGGCATCAATCATTTCTTCTTCCGTCTCATTAAATACGGCATCATGATAGCCCATGCCTTCTGCAAGAAGCCGAAACACTTCTACATTAGATTTTGACTCGCCATATGGTTCAATGACCGGCTCCTGAATTTGCATGTAGTGATGCCAATAGGATGAATAGATATCCGTATTCTCAAAAGAAGAAGCCGCAGGCAGCACAATATCAGCATATTTGGCCGTTTCGGTTAAGAACAGATCATGGACGACAAGGAACAAGTCCTCCCTCTGCAGGCCCTGCCGGACTTTATTCCCTTCGGGTGCAACAACAGCAGGGTTGGTTCCATACACATACATAGATTTAATCGGTTTTTCCAGTTCAAGCAACGCAGAACCGATTTCGTTCATATTAATGATGCGTGTATCCCTTTTGTGCAGGAGGTCAGGCCTTTGAAGAGCTCCAGTATTAAAAGCAAGATAGCCGGAGTTCCCTTTGATGGCGCCGCCGCCCGTTAAGAGCCATTGTCCTGTAATGGCAGGAAGACATGAAATGGTGCGGATGCACATTCCGCCATTGTCGTGATGCTGTGGCCCGTTGCCGATTCGGATAAAAGCAGGAGAAGTCTTTCCATACATACGGGCTAATTTCAAAATATCATCTTTCGGTATACCTGTTATGCCGGCTACTGTTTCAGGATCATATTCCTTCACATGTTCACGAAGTTCCTGGTGGCCTACTGTATACTTTTTCAGAAAGTTCTCGTCCGTCAAATTTTCGGCAAACAAGACATGCATCATGCCAAGGGCCAGAGCAGCATCAGTGCCGGGAGTAATCGGTATAAACCAGTCGGCCATTTTTCCAGTCTGGTTTTTATGAACGTCAATCACAACGATTTTTGCCCCGCTTTTTCTTGCTTTTTGTGCGAGAATCATTTGATGCATGTTCGTGCTGACTGCATTAATGCCCCATAAAATAATGAGCTTTGAATGGATGGTATCCTCCGGATCTATTCCAAAGCTCCCGCCCATTGTGTACATATATCCAGCTGTACCGGCAGATTGGCAAATCGTCCTGTCTAAACGGGATGCTCCGAGTTTATGGAAGAAACGGCGGTCCATTCCTTCTGCGCTTAATCTGCCCATATTTCCATAAAAACTGTATGGCAGGATGCTCTCAGGGCCGTTTTTGGCAATTAGGTCCTTCCATCTGGAAGTGATCGTGTCTATAGCTTCTTTCCATCCAATCTGTACAAAATGCCCTTCACCTTTGGCTCCGGCACGCTTCATTGGATACTTGAGCCGATTCTGATCATAAATCCTTGAAGGCATGCTGCGGACCTTGTTGCATATATTCCCCTGTGTGACAGGATGATTTGGATCTCCTTCAATCTTAACGATTTTTCCTTCTTTTTTATGAACGAGAAGGCCGCATTGATCCGGGCAATCCAAGGAGCAGACAGATGGAAAAACACCATTTAAGGTACGGCTGTAAGAGTTCATATCAGAATACTCCTTCCTCATAATAAGTCGATCATACCACAAAATTCAGATTATTTGCCGGAAGTCCGGGATCCGCAGAAGAATTTCTATTTTGAAACATCAAACCTCATATTTGAAACTTTTCTTTGAAAAAACTTTTGTAAAATAAGTTTTATAGAATTTTTAGTTCAGAATAAAGCTGAGCAGGTGAACAGAAAATGGTATTGAAAATTGCGATAATAGATGATCATAAGCTTTACAGAGAAGGAATCAAACGGATCCTGGAAATGGAAGAGGGCATTGAGGTAGTCGCTGAAGGGGAAGATGGCCGGGACGCTCTCAAAATTGATAAAGCTTTTAAACCGGACGTAATGATTATGGATATCGATATGCCAAATATGAATGGCATCAAAGCAACCGATAAGCTGAGTGAAAATAAATCGAAAAGCAAGGTTCTTATTTTATCTTTTTATGATGATGAGAACTATGTAACTCGGGTGCTGCAGAATGGCGCTTCCGGATACCTGCTTAAAGATATTGGTGCAAAAGGGCTGACAGAAGCAATCAGGGTGGTTGCCGGCGGCGGCAGTTATCTGGATCCGAAGGTGACGAAAAATATTATTAAGGAATATAGGAGACTTACAGAATTAAAATCAGTCAGCAATTATGTCTCCAGCCAAGGCTATCAGCGCCCGCTGCATATTTTGACGCGGCGCGAATGTGAGGTGCTGCAGCTGCTGGCAGATGGAAATAGCAATACTGATATCAGTAAGCTTCTTTTTATAAGCGATAAGACAGTTAAAAATCATGTCAGCAGCATTTTGAGAAAGATAAGGGTACATGATCGGACTCAGGCAGTATTACTGGCGATTAAAAGAGGCTGGGTTAGAATCGGTTAGAAATTAAAAATGCGCTGTATTTAATAAAAGGCATGTTCTCCTGAGCATGTCTTTTTATGGTTGAGCTCCAATTAAGAATGAGTAAACATTGACGTTAATAGAAAAGATAAATTGGAAGAGTGAAAAGATAGGTGATAACATGAATCGGTTTTATAAGCGTTACTCAGATTTAATCTTTCATTTGCTCAGTGAAAATAAATGGATCAGCTTAGCACAGCTGGCAGAACGAACAGGCTTTTCCAAAAGCACTATATGGCGTGATCTCGAATTCCTGGAGACGATTCTGCCGGAGGATTGGAAGCTCGAAAAGCATGAAACCCTAGGCGTTATGCTGAAAAAGCCTGAAAGCGGCACTCTGGAGAGCATCTTAAGAGAGATTCGCGAAAAAAATACGTATTTCCATACGTTAAAGCTGATTCTAATGAGCGATGGAATTGACATTTCCCAAATATCAAGCAAGGTGCATATAAGCCGTTCGACCGCATACCGCCACATCGAGAAGCTGCAGGATGTGCTGAAAGAGTCACGGCTTACTCTAACTCCAAGTCCTTTCAAAGTAGTTGGTGATGAAAGAAATATCAGGCGCTTTCTCATGCAATACTTAGATTTGCTTAGCTTTAGATCTGAAGCTGAGAAGGGTTGGCTGCATTCCGGGGGTTTTCAGCAGGCATTGCTGGAGGTAACATCAGGCCAGTCGATGACTCTCCGGACTGGAGCCATCCAGCGCCTCAAAATGGTTATCTATATTTCAAACCTCCGTATGTCCATGGGATATTATGTATCGTTTCCAAAAGGTTTCCTGGACGCATATATAGAAAGTAAATATTTCCTCGCTGCCAAAGACTTAGTGCATTTTATAGCTAAATCCAAAATTCCGTCCAGGGAAAACCAGCTTCAGGAGATACTGTTCTTTGCCGTTTATTTAATGAGCGAGGAAAGGCCGACGAATCGGGCGCAGCATCTGCGTTATCTTCGCAGGAGGAGGATAGGTGAGAGGGAACATCCTTTTTCTGTCTTCTTAGAACGCCTTTCAAACATAGCCGGCTTCAATCTGACAGATGATGATATCTTCTTATTTCACATTTACCAGTCCTTTAAAAGGATCTATCTGGGGAAAGAATTTAATACGGAAACACTGCATAGCTCAATGCTTCAGTATCTTCCGTATTATGAGACGAACCCGCTTTTAAAAACATTAGAGAACCTGGGAGTGGAAACATTTTCGAAAATCCCCCTTGTTTTTAATAAATTGGATGTACTTGAGATTTTTACTCTTTTCCAGGCTGCTGTCCTGCGAAGGAAGAATAAGCATATCATACAGGCTGCACTGGTATGCAGGACATATTATGAAAAAGATTATATCAGGGAGGTGCTAAAATATCATTTTGGCAACCAGCTTGCTATATCAACCCTTGATTCATCAAGCGTGGATTTAATTTCTGAATATGAGGAGTTTGATTTAGTCATTTCTACTGAGCTTATTCAGCCATCCAAGCTGATAGGACACCTGCCTGCGATTAATGTGTCTGCTTATCCGACAGGATCAGAACTTATGGAAATCAGGCAATTCATACATGATCACTTCTTTGAACAAATTGGGGTGGACAAAGAATTGATTTATCCTTTTGAAAAATAAGCAGGTTAAGATGACAGTATTAAAGCATGAAAAAGGCGCCTGGGGAAACCAGGCGCTTCTGCTGTTTAGTAAATGTTTTTCCATTGCTTTTAATTGGATTTCCCGCTAAAGTTTTTAAAAGGGATGTCATAAAGAAAGGCTGTGATTCTTTTTTGAAAATACTGATTACAGGTGCAAACGGTTTTTTAGGGAAAAAGCTTTCATTAAAGCTTTTGGAACAGGGGCATGAACTATATTTATTAGTCCGAAGCAGAAAGCGGCTTGATGCCTTCATGCATGGCGAAGGAAGCGGCTTTTCCAAGCAGATTCATATATTGGAAGGCGATGTGACAGAAGAGCATCTCGGATTAAATAGAGAACTTGCGGGCTCATTAAAAGGAAAGATAGATGCTATATACCATAGTGCAGCACTTCTGTCATTTGATGAAAGAGATCGGGATATGACTTTTGAAGTGAATGTGGGCGGAACAGAAAATGTCCTGAAGCTTGCTTTGGAAATAAATTGTCCTAAGGTTTTATATATCAGTACAGCTTATACGGTTGGGACAGAGACTGATGGGGCGGAGGCTCTTTACTCTCTTGACAGGCATTTTGTAAATCCCTATGAAGCTTCCAAATGCGAGGCTGAACACCTCGTATATACTTTCCGGGATAAATTGGATGTTGTTATTCTCCGGCCCGGGATTATCATCGGAGATTCCAGAACAGGTGAAGCTGATACTAACTTCGGTTTATACGGATTTTTAAAAGGCATTAAAATCTTAAAAAAACGGTCACTGCGAAAACCAAATGGCCAAACCTGCAGAATCTATCTGGATCCTGAAGTGGCCCAGAACTTTGTGCCGGTGAATTATGTTATTGATACACTGGATGCTGCCTTGATACATGCAGAGAATGGCGGGATTTACAATATTACAAACCCTAACCCGCCTCTGCAATCAGACATATATGAAATAGTAAAAGAGGTACTGGATTTTCCGCAATTGGAGATGTGTGTTCCTGGAGAATCTGCAGAAATGACAAATGAGGAAAAGGCTTTTCATGATTCAATGAGCATTTTCCACAGCTATTTCCAGAGAACTATTGATTTCCCATCAGACAATACGGAGAAGCTGCTTGCAGCTGCAGGGCTTCCCATGCTGCAGATGGACCGTGATGTATTAAAAAGAATAATAGCAGGATATTTGCTTAATAAAACGAGTGTATCTTCTTAATGGAAAAGACCGGAGAATTAAATTCCCCGGTCTTTATTTTATTCTTTCATTGTCTGTCCCTTGCCTTTTTGGGCACCTGCTTCAAGGGGTACTTTTAAAAGCTTCCGGTGTTTAACTTCCATAATTTGAATCTGATTCAGTTCCTCAATTAAGTCATGGATGGAGAGAATTTCATAGAGTATGGCTGTCTCAGGCTGGACATGGTGGTGTGTGCGAGGTCTCAAACCGCCTGCAGGGTCCAGCTGTCTTTGCTCAATAAACCATTGTGTTACCTGACTGATTTTTTCCCGATGATTTTCTGAAATAAGAAAGCCCGGATCATACAGACTATTTTTTAAATCCTCAAGGACTGACAAGGCGAACTTCTTCCTGCTCTTCTCAATGTCCAGCCGGCCAGGCGCCAGAAAGATCAAGTTTCCCGCGTGATAGGTGATTTGCCTTAAGATGGTCAGTTTTTTATATTCATAATGAAAGTCGCGCATATCCTCCCGGCTGAATCGGTGATATCTGTATTCAGCTTTTTGATAGTGGCATAATGTTTCGGTCTTATCGATATCTTTTATAAGTCTTTGGAAATCAGAGCGGACATTCCTATCAGGTTCCTGTGAATTAAAGATCTCAATGCCTCTTTTAAGTAAAATGTCACCGGAACGTCTGTATAAGGCATGGATGTTTTTTATGATTGATTTTGAGTAATTGGGGGGCATGACAAAAAAGTTAACTGCCGTGGAAACGACAATACCGGTTGTGGTAGTCCCCAATCGAATGAAAAAAGACGACAAATAATGATCATGAACGGTAGAAATCATAGCAACACCAGTCAACGTAGCCACCAGCATCCCGTCATGAAGCTTCAGCTTATGGCAGACGATGATTGTCGCAAGCGATACGGAAGCATAACTGTAAGGGCTGTCCCCGAAAATGAACGTAAATAATACAGCAAATCCCGCACCAATGGCAGCCGCCGGAAACCTGACATATGCTTTCCGGATGGAGTCCGCAACAGTGGGCTCAATGGTAACGATGGCCGTAATTACAGCGAACATTGCTGGCCAATTCAGGATATGGCAAATAAAAGCTGTTATAAAAACAGCCAGACCGGTTTTGGCAATTCTTCCTCCAATAAATGTATATGGGATAGTCTGTTTCATAAAAAATCCTTCTTTAAATCTGTGTTTTTAATATAATTCATATTAGTGCAAGGAACTAATAAGAGCAAATGTAAATCTTCTGACAAAAAGAAATTACCCCGGTGACATAATCAGATAGTATGTTAAAATAAACACCTATAAAGTATAGATAATGAATATATATAAGATTTTAACAAAGGGGAAGGGTGAGTTCGAGTGTCAATTGAAAGCGTGAAAGCCCATTTTAAGAAATGGGACCGGGAACAGGATGTAATGGAGTTTGATTCTTCAAGTGCAACTGTGGAACAGGCTGCTGAAACAATCGGTGTCTGCCCTGCACAAATTGCCAAAACGCTTTCCTTTTCAGGTGATGGAGATGAAGCAATTCTAGTGGTGGCAGCAGGCGACGCGAAAATTGACAACAAAAAGTTCCGGAAAACGTTCGGATACAAAGCCCGTATGCTTTCAGCAGAGGGAGTTCTGGAACAGACCGGTCATGCTGTCGGCGGAGTGTGTCCATTTGGACTGAAGAATGACCTGGAAGTCTATCTGGATGAATCCATGAACAGATTCGAAACCCTTTTTCCTGCATGCGGAAGCAGCAATTCCGCCATTGAACTGACTCCTGATGAAATTAATACATATTCAGATGCCAAAGCCTGGGTGGATGTCTGCAAGGATTGGGAAGATGCACTGATCGTTGAACGGCCTTTGGAGAAACTAACGAAATAATTCGTGCTGTAAAATAACATGGAAATGTATTATTATAATTATATATGAATAAATATATAGACTAGCGGATTAGGAGAGCAGATATATGGGCAAAAATCTTATTATTAACCAAATCGATGAACTTCAAGATGATTTTAATAGAATAAGCACTTACATAGGCGAGAATCCCGAACTGGGGCATGAAGAGTACAAGGCATGCAAAGCTTTGACAGAGGAGCTCAGGAAGCATGGTTTCTCAGTGGAAATTGGCACATGCGGTCTCCCGACTGCTTTCACGGCTACTTATGACAGCGGGAAAGAAGGGCCTGTAATCGGATATATGTCTGAATATGATGCGTTGCCTGAAGTTGGGCATGCATGCGGCCATAATCTTATTGGGACAATGGGGATTGCTGCCGGAATCGGACTGAGCAAAGTGATTCATGATACCGGAGGAAAAGTCATTGTCTTTGGCACGCCGGCAGAGGAGACAAAGGGCGGCAAAGTGACCATGGCCGAGGCGGGTATTTTTGACGCTTTGGATGCAGCGATTATGGTTCATCCCCTCGACAATTATGTGAAGAGCGGTACATCACTGGCGATGGATGCGATTCAGTTTGAGTTTTTTGGAAAGTCAGCTCATGCAGCTGCCAGCCCGCATCTAGGAATTAATGCGCTGGATGCTGTTCTGCAAACGTTTAACAGCATAAATGCTTTGCGCCAGCATATCAAGCCTGATGCCAGGATTCATGGGATTATCACGGAAGGGGGCAAAGCGGCAAATGTTGTTCCCGATTATGCAGTCGCCCAATTTTATGTTCGTGCTGCGAAACGTGAATATGTAAATGAATTAGTCGAAAAGGTTAAGAAATGTGCTGAAGGGGCGGCACTGCAGACGGGTGCTGAAATGAAGTGGTCCTTTTATGAATTTTCTTATGATGATATGGTTACGAACAGCCCTTTATCAGAAGCATTTAATAAGGAACTGATTTCCCTTGGTGTGAATGAGGAGGAAATAATGGAGCAGAAGGATGGCTCAGGTTCACTTGACATGGGGAATGTCAGCCAGGCGGCACCTTCCATTCATCCTTATATTAAAATTTGCAACGAGGCATATGCCTGCCATACACATGAATTCCGGGAAGCTGCGATGAGTGAGCAGGCCAGAGAAGCCATGATCCTTGGAGCAAAGGCAATGGCACTTACAGGGTATGAAGTGTTAACAAATAAGGAACTTTTAAAAAGGGTCAAAGAAGAATTTGAGTCGAAAAAGGCATTAGCATAAGTTTAAAATAAGGCCATGACCCCAAAATGGATCATGGCCTTTCAATTATGATAAACTATTCCACTCTGAATACAGTCCGGTTCCATTGCAGCCCTGGCAGTCAAACTGGTTAGCATGATAAGCGAATTCGTTCCCCGGATAAAGTGAAAAACCCCTGCCGTAACAGTCCGGACACTTGTTTTCTTCCTTCATGCGATTCACATGATTCTGATATCTCATTTCGCGCCATTCATTAAAGGCATTCAATAATCCCATTTTTTTCACCTCAGCCATTTTTTCCTTATTTTGAATAAAATGGACAGATTTTATACACGCCGACACTATAATATATGAATAAAATGGGACTAGTGTGAAAAAAAGCTTGTCTTTTTTTCTTTGATTGTGAACCTGGTGCAACTTCGGGCACAGCGACCAGGTTTTTGCAATGTTGAGTCAGAACCTGAAGCAACTTCGGACACAAGAACCAGGTTTTTCCCTTTTAGAGTCCGAACCCGAGGCAACTTCCGACTCAGCGCCATTATTTACGATGCCATTTTTCGCTGAGAGCTTCGATAAAAATGCTGACATTCCTTTTTTCCTGCATAATGGGAGAAAGTACATAGGACAGAGTGCGTTTGAATTGCTGACTTTTCACCTTGATGATAGACAGGTTGTTTTGTTTTATGTCTCTTGCGACTACACTTCCGGAAAGAATGCTCATTCCCAGCCCATTGATGAGTGTTTCTTTTATTCCCTGGTTGCTTGAGATTGTCAGGAGTGATTTCACCTTAAGACCATTTGATCTGACCACATGGTTAAAATATTCCCTCGTTCCTGAGCCGTTTTCCCTCATGATCCAGGCCTGATCCTGGAGGTCGGCAATGGTTGCTTCTTCTTTTTGTGCCAGGGGATGCTGATTGGAGGTCACAATAAATAATTCATCCTCTAAAAAGGGAGTCACGATAAGCTCTTTTTCATTTGTCTGGCCCTCAATTAAGCCGATATCGACATGATGGGAGCGTGTGGACTGGACAACTTCCTCCGTGTTGGCAATCGTAATCTGGAGATTCAGTTCAGGATATTCCTTCTGCAAATCAAGCAGAAGGGGAGGAAGGATGTATTCCCCTATTGTGAAACTGGCCGCAATTTTAAGATCTCCTTTAATGATATGCTGCTGATCTAAAATTTCCTGCCTGGTTTGCTCATAAATGGTAATCATCTGCTTGGCCCTGTCATATAATATTTCACCGCTGGGCGTAATCTTCAAGTATTTTGGAGAACGCTGAAAGAGTATTGTTTGAAATTCCTTCTCCAGATTTTTGATATGGAGGCTGACACTGGGCTGAGACATGAGAAGGAGCTCTGCCGTCTTGGTGAAATTTTTCACCTCAGCCAAGGTGACGAAAGTTTTTAACGCGTCATAATGCAAAAAATCACCCTTTTGTAATTAATAATATTAATAGTTATGATAATTAATATTTATTTTACTAATGCTAAATCATTCGGTAAAGTATTAGATATATATTTTTTTAATTATAAACCCGACTTTTTTTATAGGAAAAGAAGAATTTTAAAGAAATAAGAATAAACCGGCAAATTCTGCTGGTTTGCGAGGTGGAACATGTTGCAACTTCAGGTAATGAACAGTCCGTTTAATCAGGAGCAGACAGAGCTCCTGAATCGTCTTCTTCCGACTTTGACAGAGACACAATCCCTATGGCTGAGCGGTTATCTTGCCGCGATACAGTCCTCATCATTGCAGGCTGCTCCTGCAGTGGAAGAGCGTCCAGCACAGGCAGCGGCCCCGGCTATTCCAAAAGAAGTGACCATTTTATTTGGATCACAAACCGGGAATGCGCAGAGTCTGGCAAAAAAAGCCGGGAAAACGCTTGAGGAGAGAGGTTTTCAAGTAACCGTATCTGCCATGAGCGATTTCAAGCCCAATAACCTAAAAAAGGTCAAAAACCTGTTAATTGTCGTCAGTACTCATGGTGAGGGTGACCCACCGGATAACGCATTAACATTCCATGAATTTATTCACGGAAAAAGAGCTCCAAAACTTGAAGACTTCCGTTACTCAGTTTTAGCTCTTGGCGACAGTTCATATGAATTCTTCTGCCAGACGGGGAAGGATTTTGATAAACGTCTTGAGGAGCTTGGCGGAACGAGAATAACTCCAAGGGTAGATTGTGATCTGGATTTCGAAGAGCCTGCAGCAGTGTGGGCAGAAGCTGTAATAGCCGGCTTGAGTGAAGGGGAAAACAGCAGTCCTTCTCTTTCAGCAGCTTCAGTTTCAGCTTCAGCACCTGCCGTGTCAGTTTATTCCCGTTCCAACCCATTCAGGGCAGAAGTGCTTGAGAATATTAATCTCAATGGCCGCGGCTCCAATAAAGAAACACGCCATCTGGAGATTTCGTTAGAAGGCTCAGGCCTGACGTATCAGCCAGGTGACAGCCTTGGGGTATACCCGGAAAATGAACCTGAATTGGTTGACCTGCTCTTAGCTGAAATGAACTGGGATCCTGAGGAAGCAGTCAGAGTGAAGGAGGAAACAGTAACATTAAAAGAAGCACTTTCGTCTCACTTTGAGATTACTGTCCTGACCAAACCGCTTGTAGAAAAGGCTGCAAAGCTTTCCAATAATGAAGAGCTGCACCAGCTTGCTTCAGACAGCAGCCGGTTGAAATCCTATATCGATGGCCGCGATTTAGTTGATTTAGTCCGAGACTTTAAGCCATGGAACAGTTCGGCACAGGAGTTTGTCTCTATACTGCGCAAGATGCCTGCGCGTCTATATTCTATTTCCAGCAGCTTTGAGGCGAATCCTGATGAAGTACATTTAACTATCGGTGCAGTCCGCTATGATGCCCATGGCCGTGAACGCAAAGGGGTCTGTTCCATTTTATGTTCGGAGCGTCTCCAGCCTGGCGATATTCTGCCGGTATTTATTCAGCACAATGAAAACTTTAAACTGCCTGAAAATCCGGAGACACCAATTATTATGGTTGGACCCGGAACAGGAATTGCACCGTTCCGATCCTTTATGCAGGAGCGTGAAGAAAACGGGGCGGAAGGAAAGTCCTGGCTATTCTTCGGCGACCAGCATTTTGTAACAGATTTTCTTTATCAGACTGAATGGCAAAAGTGGCTCAAGGATGGAGTCTTGTCGAAGCTGGATGTCGCTTTTTCCCGTGATGATGATGAAAAGGTTTATGTTCAGCATAGAATGCAGGAAAACAGCAGGGAGTTATTCGAGTGGCTTGAGGAAGGTGCGTCTGTATACATCTGCGGCGATGAGAAAAACATGGCGCATGATGTCCATAACACGCTCATAGATATTATTGAAAAAGAAGGCGGAATGAGCCGCGAACAGGCTGCGGAATATCTGGCCGATATGCAGAAAAATAAACGCTACCAGCGCGACGTATATTGATTTGGAAGGAAAGGAGTTTTTCAGCATGGTAAACCCAAAATTAAAAGCACCGGACGGACCTCCGAGTGATGTTGAGGGAATTAAGGATCGAAGCAACTTTTTGCGCGGAACGCTGGCGGAAGTCATGCAGGACCGGATCAGCGCCGGGATTCCGGATGATGATAACAGATTAATGAAGCACCACGGCAGTTATCTGCAGGATGACCGGGATCTCAGGAATGAACGCCAGAAGCAGAAGCTTGAGCCGGCTTATCAGTTTATGCTCCGCCTGCGTCTTCCCGGAGGAGTCGCCACACCGGAGCAATGGCTGGTCGTGGATGACCTGGCTGAGAAGTATGGCAATGGCACTCTCAAATTAACAACACGCCAGACCTTCCAGATGCATGGAATCCTGAAATGGAATATGAAAAAGACAATCCAGGCCATTCATTCGACGATGCTTGATACGATCGCGGCATGCGGAGATGTAAACCGGAATGTCATGTGCATCTCCAATCCCGATCAATCTGAAATTCATGAGGAAGTGTATGAGCTGGCGAAGATGCTAAGTAATGATCTCCTGCCCCGCACACGTGCCTATCATGAAATTTGGCTGGATGAAGAAAAGGTAGCCGGCTCTCCAGAGGTGGATGAAGAGACTGAGCCGATGTATGGCCCGCTTTATTTGCCGCGGAAATTTAAGATAGGGATCGCTGTGCCGCCTTCCAATGATATTGATGTCTTTTCACAGGATCTCGGCTTTATAGCGATAGTCGAGGATGGCAAGCTGACGGGCTTTAATGTGGCTATTGGCGGCGGAATGGGCTTCTCGCATGGAGATAAAGCCACCTATCCGCAGCTTTCGAAGGTCATCGGCTTTGTGACGCCAGATAAAATCTATGAAGTGGCTGAAAAGACCATTACGATTCAGCGTGATTACGGAAACCGCTCCGTCCGAAAAAATGCCCGTTTTAAATATACGGTTGACCGTCTCGGGCTGGAGACTGTTATAGAAGAGCTGGAAAACCGCTTAGGCTGGAAACTGGAGGAAGCACGCGGATTCAAGTTTGATTCCAACGGTGACCGCTATGGATGGGTAAAGGGTGTCCGCGGTAAATGGCATTTTACGATGTTCATAGAAGGAGGCCGTGTGGCTGACTTCGACGGGTATAATTTGAAAACCGCATTGCGGGAGATTGCCAAGGTTCATAAAGGCGATTTCAGGCTGACGGCCAATCAGAACCTGATTATCGGCAGTGTGGCTGACGGAGATAAAGCTGCGATCGAATCGCTGATTGAAAAATATGGCTTAACAGACGGCAGCCGCTACAGTGCGATGCGCCGCGGATCCATGGCCTGTGTGGCTCTGCCGACCTGCGGATTGGCGATGGCTGAGGCTGAACGCTATCTGCCAGGATTGATCGATAAAATTGATGAAATCGCTGATGAGGCGGGCTTGCGGAATGAAGAAATCACGATCCGCATGACCGGCTGCCCGAACGGCTGCGCGCGGCACGCACTCGGTGAAATCGGCTTTATCGGCAAGGCGGTCGGCAAGTACAATATGTATCTCGGGGCAGCCTTTGACGGAAGCCGCCTCAGCAAAATGTACCGCGAAAATATCGGGGAAGAAGAAATCCTGAACGAGCTGCGCGTCATCCTGCCGCGCTATGCGCGCGAACGTCAGGACGGCGAGCATTTTGGTGACTTCGTAATCCGTGCAGGAATTATTGAAGCGACAACGGACGGGACTAATTTTCATGATTGAGGTGGAGAAAAGATGGGGCTGGTGCCCTGTCTTTTTTTCTTGGTGTGCTGGAGCTGAGCTGTGGGCGTGAGCGCACAGAAATATTTTTATCCGCACGTTTTTTCCGCCTATACGCACACAAAAACGCATATCCGCACACAAAAACGCATATCCGCACACAAATTTCGGCTATCCGCACACAAATATCGGCTATCCGCACATAAACACTCTCTTCGCAGCTTTTCATAGAGGATTTGCAGGAATATTGTTGAATTTTTTAGTACATAACAAGAATGGAGTGAAAAAATGATCCTAAAAGAACGAAAAATCCCTCTTTTGATTCGCAAAACAGAAGCTCTCCTCCGCAGGCTTCCATCCCATCACCCAAAAATCACACTCATTAACGAAGAAATGAATAAAAGACTTGCTGGTTATAAAGGAGAAACTTCATTGGATTTTCAACTTGATTTTCTGGATAGTAAGGAATATTTTATTCTTCATGATCTCCGCTTGCCGGATAATGATCGCTTTTTCCAAATCGATACTCTTATACTTACGAAAAAGTTTGCACTAATACTTGAAGTGAAAAATATAACAGGAATCCTGCATTTTGATACAGTATATAATCAATTAATTCGTATTAAGAATGGAAAAGAGCAAGTTTTTCCTTGCCCTTTAATTCAGGTAAATAGGCAGGCATCACAACTTAGAAGGTGGTTTAAAGCCAATGTCAGTAATGAGGAATTACCGGCCTATTCTTTTGTAGTCATTAGTAATCCGCATACAGGAATTAAAGTCATTCCCCATCATATTGACCTCAGCCGTAAAGTTATTCACCGAAATACTCTTCCTATAAAAATTGAGCAGATAGAGAGTTCAATTAAGAAAGAAATCAGTGAAAAACTTCTTAAAAAGATCATTCGCTTATTAAAGAAGCAGAGCACTGAGCAGGAAAGCTCAATTCTATCAAGATTCCAGATCAATCAATCTGAAATTCTTACGGGCGTGTTCTGCCCTGCATGCAGCTTTCTGCCTCTTGAAAGAGTAAGTCGCACATGGTGCTGTCCAAAATGCAAGATTACCAGCAAAGCAGCACATATGAAAGCATTACATGACTATAGTCTTCTGTTGGGACCTGCCATCACAAACAAAGAACTCAGAAACTTTCTGCATGTTTCTTCATCCCATGCCGCAACCAGGATCCTTCAATCCCTCAATCTCCCCCAAACCGGAGCTCAGAAAAATAGAACATATACACTCATGTTCCCAGATGAATCCACTAATCAAAATGGAATAAAAGAGGTTTTTAATTGAAAATGTCGAAACATTTAGATATCTAAAACCAACCAAAGGAGGCTTTTTCATGCCAAACGAGGAAATGCTTTTGATTCCAGGCCCAACGCCTGTTGTGGATTCGATTTATGAGGCGATGTCACAAGAGACAAGGGGGCATACGGATCCGAGGTTTGCCGCTGTTTATAAGAGTGCGATTGAGAAAACGCGGGAGATGCTGAAGACAGATGGAGAGGTGTTCGTGATCTCCGGCTCCGGTACGATTGCGATGGAAATGGCTCTGGTGAACACGGTGGCAGCAGGAGAACGGCTATTGATTATTAGCCAGGGCTTTTTCGGTGATCGTTTTCTGCATTTAGCCAGGGCGTTCGGAATCCAGGCAGATATTATTCAATCCGAATGGGGTAAGCAGGTGGACCCCGCAGCTGTTGAGGAAAAACTTGCATCTCATTCCTATAAAGCTGTGACGATAACCCATGCTGATACATCAACCGGTGTTGCAGCAGACCTGGATTCCCTGTTGCCTATCATTAAAAAGCATGGGGCACTGGTCATACTGGATGGAGTCTGTGCGACGGCGGCGATGGAGGAGGATATGAGCAAGTCATATGGCGGGGGAAAAATTGATGTCGTTTTAACAGGCTCACAGAAAGCGATCGGTGTGCCGCCAGGACTGGCAATTGTAGCATTTAACCAGACAGCGCTTGCTGCCCGCGAACAAATGGAACGGGTTCCTGCCTACTATTGCGATATTTATAATTGGATTCCCATTATGCATGATCCTCAAAAATACTTTGCCACACCGCCTGTGAATTTGATTTATGCCTATGATGAGGGAATGAGGCTCGTGTTAGCGGAAGGAATGGAACATCGCTATAAGCGCCATGAATCATACGGTAAAGCTGTCCGGGCTGCACTTGCTGAATATGGAATGAAGGCAATTGCAGCCGAAAATGCCGCTGCAGCCACTCTCAGCTGCATTTTATATCCAGAGGGACTGGACGATGCGGAGTTCCGGGCATCTCTTGCGAAGAAAGGTGTTATCGTTGCCGGAGCACTGGCCCACCTTGCCGGAAAAGCATTCCGAATCGGCCATATGGGGAATACGACTGAAGATATGCTTGAACAAGCAGTTATACTGATCGGTGAAACCATGAAAGAACTGGGCATTGAAGCAAATATTCAAAAAGCGGTTGCTAAGTTTAGAGAGCTTTCAATGCCTGTTGCTTAATAAGGAGGGAAAGGATGTCTGATTTAACTTTGCGGGCGGCTGAGACAGAGCTGGGAGAATTAAAACTGATAGGGATCCGAGTCCTATGCCAGCCGGATCAGTATCTGTCTGAAATCCCGCAAGCTATTAAGCTATTATCTGGACGCCTTACAGAAATTAAGGGAGCTGTAAATCCAGATCGGCTTGTTGGTGCTTTTAAAGTGGAGGAAGACTCTCCTGAAGAAGACGGCTATTGGATTGGCATTGAGGTGAAGGAATTTATCAGTGTTCCTGATGGAATGTTCTCATTAGAAATTCCACCGCAAAAATATGCTTCTATCCGGCACAAAGGTCCTAATGATAAGATTGGAAATTCCTATAGTGAATTGCACAGCTGGATTGAAAAAAAGGGATACAAACGGCTGAAAAATAAGTGGCACATAGAAATCCATCATAGCTGGGAAAGTATTGAGGATTTAGATATAGAGCTGCTGGATACGATCTCATAATGTTAAAGACTGCCTACCCGGCAGTCTTTTCCCTGAAAAAAGAAGAATGGAGAATTTACAAATGATAGATTATCGGATTAAACATGTAAAGGGCTATGATGAAAAAATAGGAGAACTTGTGTCAATGCTTGAGCATGCAAGGTCTGTGACGCTTAAAGATGTTGCTGGCTTGACACAGAAGGAGATGGATTTTCTTCCCGATGAAAACAGTAATTCAATAGGATCCCTTCTGAAGCATATCGCTTTTGTGGAGTATGTTCACCAAATCATTACTTTTGAAAATAGAGATCTTAACGATGAAGAATATTCAAAATGGGCCGCTGCGTATGAACTTGGTGAGAAGGCAAGGAATGAAATTAATAACAATCCTCTTGAATTTTACTTGGAGGAATTGTCAGCAATTAGAGAGAAAACGTTAAAACTTTTAGCATACAAACAGGATAGCTGGCTATATGAAGAAGGAAAGTGGAGCAATGGAATCACTTTCAACAACTATTGGTTCTGGTATCACGTTATGGAGGATGAAATCAGCCATCGCGGCCAAATCCGGGTGATAAAAAGACAGCTGTCAGCTCAGAGGTGACAAGATACCCGTCTGCCTTTTTTCCAAAAATATGAAACAAAAGTTCCTTTTGTTCGTATATAAGGAAAACAGTTAAAGGCGGTTTTAATGATGAAAAAAATCAATTGGGATATTTCAGGAAACGTAATTGCTTTTGGATTATCTCTTGGGATTGTGTTTGGTATGCTTTTTGACAATTGGGCTTTGGGCATTGCCCTTGGAGTGGCTTTTGGATTATCTCTTGGGTCCGGGAAGAAAGAGTAAGGGAGGGGGCTGTTTTGATAAAAAATATAAAGCTATTTGTTGTATCAATTGTCTTAATCATTATTTCCATGGCTTTAAACTTTCCTTTTCCGCATGAAAATCCACTAGGTGATACATCAACAACGATTTTAAATATTCCAATCAAATCAGCAGATGGCTTTTATTATGCAGGAGTATTTATTCTCCTTTTACTTGCGCTGGGTATGGTCTTGCTTCATCGTTCACTCGAAAAATATCATTTGCGATCATTTTTTGCAGTTATCATCATCGTTTCCCTTCTGCCTCCTTCTCTGGCAGAGACTTATCAAAAAACGCTGGCAAAAGGCATCAATGCAGTTTCCTATATAAAAGATGAAAGTCAATGTAAGTTTGTAATGATTGGTGAAGATACTTTGAAAGGAAAGTGTGAACTGCCATTTGAAAATTACAGCAATGAAGAAGTGTCTTTTACTATCGGCTTTTATGACAGATATTTATTTGAAGAGGATGTTAAGATGCTTTCACTAATGAACAGCGGAGAACCTGCTAATGTTAAATTGCTCCCTAACGAGGTAAAGGTCGTCCGGATTGAGAAAGAGATCGATGTGTCACAAATCAAAAACCATGTTGAAAATGGAGAATCAGCTTATGTAAGCATCATAATTCAGTCTGGTGAGAAAAACAGGAAATTTTAGAGGGGCTGAGGTAATGACCATAGAGTTAAAACCCGTCACAAGAAACAACTGGGAAGAAGCCATAAAGCTGAAGGTGAAAGAATCGCAGCGTGAATTCGTTCCTTCAGCGGCTGTTTCACTTGCCAAGGTTCATATTAAACCGGATGGGGATGCAGTAGAGTATATTCCATTCTCAATCTATGACAATGATAAAATGGTTGGTTTTATCATGCATGCCTACGAGCCGGATACAATTAATATGTATTGGATTAACGGTTTTTTTATTGATCAGATGTATCAGGGGAGGGGCTATGGCCGTGCAGCATTGGCTCAGATGATCAGCTGGATCAAAACGCAATTTCCAAAATGCGGGGAGATCCGCTTAACGGTTCATAAAGATAATCATCACGCAAAGAAACTTTATAAAAACTTTGGATTTTCCCCCACTGGAGAGATATGGGGAGAGGAAGAGGTATACAATTTTTCGGTAAAGGGAGTTATTTATGATTCATGAAACACTGGAAATTAATAAGAAAAGCTGGGATGAAGCGGCTAAAAGGTTCTATGGGCGCAATCCGCTTCCAGAATATGGACCGCTGGCGCCAACTGAAGATGACCTTCACTTGTTCGGAGATGTACACAGCTTAAAGATGCTGGAGATTGGCTGCGGAAGCGGGCATTCCCTAAAGTATTTGGACCAGCGGGGAGCGGGTGAATTATGGGGCTTGGATTTATCAACCCGGCAAATAGATGCTGCCAAGGAACTTTTGAAAAATTCCTCCTCAAGAGTAAAGCTGTTTGAATCCCCGATGGAACAGAATCCCGGAATCCCTTCTGGTTATTTCGATGCCGTTTTTTCCATTTATGCGATTGGCTGGACCACGAATTTAGAAGAGACGCTGAAAAACGTTCATTCCTACCTTAAATCAGGCGGGATGTTTATTTTCAGCTGGGAACATCCGATGTATAACCGGATTAAGGCTGAAAATGGAGCATTAATTATGGATAAGTCCTATCATGAGGAAGGCTCCTATCAGCATATAGCCTGGAACCAGCCTGCCATTATGCAGCAGTATAAACTAAGTACATATATCAATATATTAATAGAAAACGGGTTTGCGATTGAAAGGGTAATTGAAGATGTCAGCCTTACTGAAGAAGATGTTCAGCGGCATTCCAACCGGTGGTATTCCTATGAAAAAACGAAAGCTATACCCGCTGCTTTTATTATTAAATGCAGAAAGCTATAGCAAAAGACACCCGCATTCATCATGGGGGTGTCCTGTTATTTTGGCTATAGATCAGATTTTGGATTTGTATTAAATGTGCCGTTTTTATTTTCCTTTTCATGTCCGCGCACCTGGTCTCCGCCATTTCCTTTTTCATGCACTTTTTTGCCGCCGAGCTTCACATTTGGATATTCTTGTTCCCGCATGGTCTTCACCTCCATGTTAATTAAATTATCCATAAAGGATAAAAATATATAAATTTTGGGGTTTTAATATGGAAATAACACTTATCAGACATGGCAGGTCCGCGCATATAGAAAATCACCGCATGAGCAGCCGGGAATACAAAAAATGGGTTGAAATGTATGATCTTTTAGGGATACTTGAGGGTGAGATCTGCCCTGCGGATGCAATCGAAAAAGGGGCCACAACATCAATTTTACTCACGAGTGATTTAAGAAGGGCAATCGAATCAGCAAGAACCCTTAACCCTTCAGCAAAGATACAATCAGATCCGTTATTCAGGGAAATGGATTTGCCGGTGCCTGACATGAATTTTCCAGGAGTGAGATTAAGGCCAAATACATGGGCTGTAATATTAAGATTACTTTGGATCTGCGGCTATTCACAGGGCTGTGAATCATACTTTGATGCAAAGAAACGGGCAAAGCAGGCATCTTTAAAGTTAACTTCTTTTGCGAGAGAACATCAGCATGCTGTTCTCATAGGGCACGGATTTTTCAACCTTTATATTGCAAAAGAACTTCAAAAAGCCGGATGGACCGGAATGAGAAGAACAGGTTCAAAGCATTGGAATGCAGTCACTTACATAATATAACGGGGGCGTTGGAGAATGGTAAAACCGAACCTAGCATCGAAGTTCAAGACATTTGGACAATATGAATGCCACAGATCAAGCGATCTATATGAGTTCTTGTCTTACAAGATTGCAGAGGATGAGGAATTGCTGGATTTGGCATCGAATACGAGAGACGGCCAGCCGGTGCCGAATTTATTTTTTGGTGCCATTCATTATCTGCTGTTACAAGGGAAAGAGCATGAACTTAAGGAATTCTATCCAAGTATAGTGGAGGATCCAGGAAACCCGCGGGATTCCTTCCAAAGCTTTAAAGATTTCTGCAGCCTGTATTCACAGGAAATTAAAGAGATAGTACAGACAAGATTAGTTCAGACGAATGAAGTAAGGCGCTGTGCTTACTTATACCCGGTATTTGCTTATATTTACAAGCAATCCAAAAAGCCGCTGGCCCTGATTGAAATTGGAACCAGCGCAGGTCTGCAGCTTCTTTGGGATCAGTACAGCTACTCTTATGGCACAGGAGAAACATACGGGAATCCAAACGCGAACGTTCATTTATCCTCTGAAATCAAGGGGGGGCATGTCCCGATTTTTCCTGAAGAAATGCCTCCGGTTGCTTCCAGAATTGGGGTCGATCTTCATATAAATGATTTGAATATCCGGGAAGATTTTTTGTGGCTGAAATCACTTATCTGGCCAGAACATAAGGAGAGAAGAACTCTATTCGAAAAAGCTGCCCAATGTGTAAGGGGAAATCCAATCACCCTTATAGAAGGAGACGGTGTTGAGCTTTTGCCAGGTTTAATTGAAGGTATACCGGAAGATCATTCAATCTGTGTATTCCACACCCATGTGGCCAATCAAATGCCGCCAGAAGTAAAAGAGAATCTGCTTGCAAAGATAAAAGCAAGCGGACGCATGAGGGATATCTTTCATATTTATAACAATATCCAGGACCGGAATCTGCATCTGGATTATTATTTGCATGCCACAGAATATAAAAAACTGGTCGGCCAAACAGAAGGGCATGGAAAGTGGTTTACTTGGGAAATGAATTAGAATTCATTAATCTTTCGCTCTCCGAAAATTTTGAAACTTGACATCATCTGTTATACTTATCTAGGTAAGTATATATTGTTTTAACCTATTAACAGATATATCTTGCAAATATTAAGTGATAGGTGGAAATACAAATGAGTCAAAAACCGTACAGAGTATTACTTTACTACATGTATGTTCCTATTGAGGACCCTGAGGAGTTCGCAAGGGAGCATAAAGAATTTTGCAATGAGCTTGGCCTGAAGGGGCGTATTCTTGTTGCGAATGAAGGCATAAATGGGACTGTTTCTGGACCAGTGGAACAGACAGACCGCTATATGGAAGTAATGAAGCAGGATCCGCGCTTTGCGGAGATGGTTTTCAAAATAGATGAAGCAGATGGACATGCATTTCCAAAGATGAAGGTTCGTGCACGCCCCGAGATTGTAACACTTCGCCTTGAAGACGATGTGAACCCGAACGAGATTACAGGCAAATACCTGGAGCCAAGAGAGTTCTTCGAAAGACTTCAGGATGAAGACACGATTGTATTGGATGCACGAAATGACTATGAGTATGATCTTGGACACTTCAGAGGAGCGATCAGGCCGGATATTGAAAATTTCCGCGACCTGCCAAACTGGGTCCGTGAAAATAAAGAATTGCTTGGCGATAAAAAGATCATTACGTATTGCACAGGCGGCATCCGCTGTGAAAAGTTCTCAGGCTGGCTTGTAAAAGAAGGCTTTGAAGATGTAGCCCAGCTTCACGGAGGAATTGTCACTTATGGAAAAGACCCTGAGGTACAGGGTCAGCTTTGGGATGGCCAGCTTTATGTGTTCGATGATCGCATTGGCGTTCCGGTTAACCAAAAGGAGCATGTCATCGTAGGTAAGGACTACTTCACAGGCGAGCCTTGTGAACGCTACGTCAACTGTGCAAATCCTGCCTGCAATAAAAAAATCCTTTGCTCTGAAGAAAATGAGCATAAATATATGCGCAGCTGTTCTGATGAATGCCGCACGCATCCACGCAACCGTTATATTGCTGAGCATGGCCTTTCAGAGGCAGAAGTAGAAGCAAGATTAGAAGAAGTAAAAGCATAAAAGCATAAAAGCATAAGATGATTAGAGCAGATTTTCCTTTATGGAAACTGCTCTTTTTTATTGGAAATTTCATGAAAACTGATATAATATTCTTAAAATTTTTATGAGGTGGGTGTGATATGGAGAATTTGCTATTATTTCTGTTTATGTCGTTTCTGCTCGTCATTTTGCCGGGACCCGATACAGGAATCCTAATTCAAAACACGATTTCAAGCGGGAAAAAAAGCGGCATTAAAACGATGTCCGGATCTGTCGCCGGGCTGATGGTCCATACAATGGCTGTCGTTTTTGGCTTATCTGCATTAATTGTAAAGTCTGCATACATTTTTTCTTTTATTAAGTATGCTGGTGCGATATATCTTATTTATTTGGGCATCGTTTCGTTAAAGTCTCTATCGAATAAACAAGAACCGGCTGACATGGAGAGAAAGCATAAGAAGAACAAATCGCATTTTCTTCAAGGCTTTTTCACTTGTGTGTCCAACCCAAAAGTGGCTGTATTCTTTTTAACTTTTTTTCCTCAATTTTTAAGCACGGAAGGGAATCACTTTGTGCAATTTCTTTCCATGGGCTTAATATATAGTCTTATAACAATCATTTGGTTCTTTTTCTATGTATATTTGATTGACTTTTTCAGGGCCTGGCTGAAAAAACCTGCTGTTAATAATGCGATCCAAGGAGTTTCTGGTGCGGTTTTAATGGGCTTTGGCATTAAATTGGCACTTGAGAAACAGCCTTAAGGAAGCGGCTGCTTAACCTCTAAAAAGGTTTAAGCAGTTTTTTTATGGTTTAAGATAGGAACAGCAAGGATATCTGCTTTTAATCACAGTTAGTATGATTAATGTTATCAAATCAAGCATAAAAAAAGCCATTTAAGAGACATTAACAAATAAAAAGGATTTTGCTATGATTGGACTGCTGGTTGCCATCATTCTTTTTAATTTTATTGCCTTTAAAACAAATAAGCGTTTGACGAAAAACCAAATTTTACATATATGGACATTTACCATATTCCTTCAGATGGCCTTTGATGTTATGGTCGAGTTTAAATATTGGGGATATTGGTATTTTGACAAGGAGCCCAATTGGGGAGGGCTCTTGGCGCACATTGCGCTGTTGCCCCCGGTGAATATGATGTTTCTGAACTGGTATCCTTTTAAAGGAGATCTTATTAAACGTTTTTCTTATATCTTTTTTTGGGTAGTGGCCATTTTGCTATATGAAGTAATCACCTTATTGCCGGAGCCCTGGGGGTATTTTCATTATGGCTGGTGGAGATTGTGGCATGCGGCGATCCTTGACCCAATTCTCCTTCTAGTAGTGGTGGTATTTTATAAATGGATTATCCGGCTGGAAGGTGAACTTAAATAATTGATGTTCAAAAGGGGGATATGCTCCCCCTTTTTGTGTTACATAAAAATGAATTCAGGCTGCTGACTATGATACAATTCCGGTATAGATTTTCCCGGAAGGAGAACATTTGTGGATATTAAATTGACTCACAAAATGATAAAAGAAATGTGCGGTACCGTCTCCTTCAAAAGAGGGGACGCCTTTTTCAGGAATGATAAAGTAACGATAAGTAAATACAATGACGGTATATGTGAGGCAACGGTATCTGCTGGTGAAGATTTTTATGTTGAAGTAGAGAAAACTTCAGGTAATGGGTTCAAAACTACATGCAGCTGTCCCAAGCTAGCATCATTTGATAAAGAGTGCCAGCATGCCGCGGCTGTGCTGCTTGCAATTCATGATATGCAGCAATATCAATCGCCAGCCCTATCAGCTGGAAGCCTTGAAGCTTCTCCGGAACACGCCTTAACTGATAGCCTCATGACACTTTTCAGTGAACAGCCGGGAAGGTCAAGCGGGCACCAGCTTCATTTTGAAAACAGGCAAGTGCTCCAGCCCGAGTTTACCTGCCTGCCTGTTCATTTGGGAAAAGGGCATTATTTATTTGCCATTAAAGTTTCCATCGGCTCAATGGCTGTCCTGGATATCCGTCAATTTCTCCATTCAGTTAAAGAGGGAAAACCAAGCCTGTTATCACTTTCTTTTTCCTATGATCCCGCCCTGCATTGTTTCCCGCCGGAAGCGGATGCCGTCCTTCAGCAGCTGATACAGGTAATACACGATGAATCCATCTATATCAACGCGTTAATGGATGATTTTGATTATACAGCATCAAAGCATATGCTTTTAATTCCTCCATCATCATGGGAACGACTGAAGACTGTTTTGGCGTTTGCTGAAAAAGTAAAGCTTGAAATAACGGGAAAAACATTTGATCGAATGACTTTTTCAGAGGATCGGCTGCCATTGCGATTTGAACTGGCCGAAAAAAAAGATCATTGTTATTTACATGTTAAAGGACTGGATCGGCTGCTGATCCTGGATTCGTATAGTTCGGTTCTATCCGGCGGAAAATTCACCACGCTCAAGAAAGATGACTGTAAGCGTCTGTATGATTTAACACAGATGCTTGAGGCTGCCGGAAAAAACACGATTCCGATTGCTGCTGAACAAATGGAGATGTTTTTGGAAAAAGTGGTTCCTGGATTGAGAAAACTGGGGGATTTCCATATTTCTGAAGACATGTCACACAGGTTTATGAAAACTCCTTTGACTGCTAAGCTGTACCTGGACCGTCTGCGTAACCGGCTGCTGGCAGGTATTGAATTTCATTATGAAAGTATCGTGATCAATCCGCTGGAGAGAAGAGAGCCAAAGGGCGGCACCCGGATTATTAGAGATGTGGCACTAGAGGATGAGATCCTTCAGCTTATGGAGGAAAGCTCTTTTGCGAAGACCGATGGCGGCTATTTTCTGCAGAATGAAGAGCTGGAATATGAATTCCTTTATCATGTTGTCCCTAAACTGCAGAAACTGGTGCAAATATATGCGACTACGGCTGTCAGAAACCGGATTTTCAGGGAGAATGCCAAACCGCAGATACGGATAAAAATGAAAAAAGAGCGGACCAATTGGCTGCAATTCAAGTTTGAATTGACCGGCATAGCTGACCAGGAGATACGGGATGTATTAGCTGCACTTGAGGAGAAACGAAAATTCTATCGCCTGAAAAATGGCGCGCTCCTTTCTTTGGAAACACGGGAATTTGAGGAAATCCAGCGTTTTCTGAAAGCTGTGCCCGAGCAGGCAGAGGATCTGGAAAGCGGTTTGAACATGCCGATTGTATCTGGTCTTAAAATGCTGGACGCAGCTGGTGATCAGGAAGTGTTCTGTCATGAGGAATCTTTTAGGACGTTTTTGGCGGAGCTTGAGGATCCATCATGCCTGCAGATTCCTGTGCCAGAAAAACTGGATTCTATTTTAAGGGAATACCAGAAAAGTGGATATAAATGGTTAAAGACAATGGCGCATTATGGATTTGGCGGCGTTTTGGCTGATGATATGGGACTTGGGAAGACACTGCAAAGCATCGCTTTTATTCAGTCTGAGCTTAAGGATATTCGGGAAAGTACCCGCCCTGCCCTTATTGTGTGCCCATCATCCTTAACGTACAACTGGTTAAGCGAACTGACGAAGTTCACTCCGGACATCCAGGCAATTGTCATTGATGGAAATCAAAAAGAACGGGCTGAGCTTCAGATGGATTTATCCGGCGTTGATGTGGTGATTACTTCCTATCCGCTGGTGCTGAAAGATATAAAGTGGTATGAAATGCAGGAATTTCACACAGCCTTTTTCGACGAAGCACAGGTATTTAAAAATCCGGTTACCCAAACAGCGAGAGCAGTAAAGAAAATCAAAGCGAAATATCGGTTTGCATTAACAGGCACACCCGTTGAAAATTCAGCAGAAGAGCTGTGGTCTATTTTTCATGTTGTCTTCCCTGAATTGTTTGGCGGGTTAAAGGATTACGGTAATTTAACAAGGAAGACGATTGCGAGAAGAGTTCGCCCCTTCATGCTCAGGAGGCTGAAAGAAAATGTTCTTTTAGAGCTGCCAGAAAAGATGGAGATGATTGATTCGTCTGAATTGCTGCCTGATCAAAAGAAGCTCTATGCTGCATACCTGGCAAAACTGAGAGAAGATACCTTAAAGCATTTAAATAAAGGCACCATCAGAAAGAACCGCATAAGAATCCTCGCTGGTTTGACGCGGCTTCGACAGATTTGCTGCCACCCTGCTTTGTTTGTGGATGGATATAAAGGGAGTTCAGCAAAGTTTGAACAGCTCAAGGGAATTATAGAGGAATCCAGATTATCTGGCAGACGAGTGCTGATCTTTTCACAGTTCACTAAAATGCTGGACCTTATTGGCAGAGAACTGGCCCTTATGGATTTGCCGTTTTTTTACCTGGATGGACAGACACCGTCTGGGGACCGGGTGGAAATCTGCCGCCAATTTAATGAGGGGGAGCGCGATTTTTTCCTGATTTCATTGAAGGCAGGCGGCACAGGCCTCAATCTGACTGGTGCTGATACGGTCATCTTATATGATTTGTGGTGGAACCCTGCCGTTGAGGAACAGGCAGCCGACCGGGCCCACCGCATCGGACAGAAGAATACTGTTCAGGTAATAAAATTGTTGTCGAGAGGCACCATCGAAGAGAAGATGAATGAACTGCAGGATAAAAAGAAAAACTTGATCGAGGAAATCATCGATTCAAATGAAAGTGCAGCAGGAAGCCTGACGGAAGAGGATATTCGGGAGATCTTGATGATTTAAAAGGTGCAGCATCGGATTTTTAAAAGGTTATGGGTGGCTGCTGAGTAGGAGGCGGCTTGGGTTTGGACTCAAAAAAGGGAGATCATGGTTTTGGAGTCGGAAGTTTGCTTAGGTTCTGACTCAAAATTAGAAAAACCAGGTCTGAGTGTCAGAAGTTGCTCTCGGTTCTGACTCAAAATTAGAAAAACCAGGTCTGAGTGTCAAAAGTTGCTCCAGGTTCCGACTCAAAACCAGAAAAACCAGGTCTCAGAGTCAGAAGTTGCTCCAGGTTCTGACTCAAACCAGAAAAAACTGGTTGCAGAGTCCGAAGATACCCCTTGCCTCAGACTAAAGTTAAAGAGACGCGTCCCGCAAGGCGCGTCTTTTCTCATACAAAAGAATAAAGGAGGATTTTCCCATCTCTTAGAGAATTTCATAGGAATAAAAGTTTAGGGGGATATCTAATGTGCAATGTGGTATCAAAAGAATTCAAAGCAGTTGTCATAAGAAACCGTGGTTTATTTAAGGATTATGCCCATTTGGTGCCTGAAGCAGCTCAGGCTTTTTTAAAGCAGGGCCATCTTGTTCAAAACAGCAGCGGTTTAGAAGTGGCCCTTTATGAACCTAAGAGAGGAGAAGACCACTTAGAGGGTACCTTTTTTACGGGGTATTTAGTTCATGAAAAAGCAGAAATGCTGCCAAATGGGATGGAGTATATAGATGCCGTGCACACTTATGCATCGATTAGAGGAAAGACTGCTGAGATGGGGGATTTGCATAGTCGGCTTAACGGTTGGCTAAGTGAGAACGATCGCCAGCAGTCTATTAACCAATATATTATTGAAGTTTATTATTCAGCTGCAAATGAAGAGGAAGAGGCAGAAGTTTTTATTCCAATCAAAGATTAAACCGCTCAAAAATATGAGCGGCAACTGTCTTAAATCTCTTTCGATGAAAGGGGAAGAAATAGCTTTACCCCTCTCTTATTAAAGGGCAGGATTTTTAAATCGGCAATCAAGTGGCTTATGTAACCGGCAAGACAGGTATAATAGACTCCTTCTATGCCAAGGGACATTTCAAATCTGGAAGAAATGAATGCGAAGAAAATAACCCCCAGCACGGAATGAGTATAACTGCGGTGGGAAACAAAGGAAGCTATCAATATATAAATCCCAAATAATATGAGCCAAAGTTCCTGGAGGGAAAATCCTCCTGCCAGGACGCCAACTCCTGTAATGGTGAGCATATGCTTTTGCCTGATTTTTGATGAGATGGCGGTCATTCCGATTCCGATAGCCATTCCAAGCCATTTCTCTTTCGCGGAGCCCTCATAAAAACTATAAATAATCATTAGGATTCCTATGATTTGGGCCACCGTCTGAACGACTTCATGTGATAGAGTAAGACGGTCGCGGAGTTTTCCATCAATGTCGAGATCAGGGATTAATCCTGAAACACTCCCGAGGCCGACTAATAAAAGGGTTGCAGAGGGGCTGGCATGAACAGTGTTCGCAACCACATATCCTGCTGCTGCTCCAATTGCTGCATGGGCGGTACCATTCAAAATTATTTCCACCTTTATGTGATATTTGCATTTTTTTCATGCATTCTTTTATTATATCAAAACATCTGTTCTGTTTGGCGGTTAATAAATTAAAATCTCCCGGCAGTTCATGGTATAATGTGGACAAAGCTAAAGCATACATAATCGAATTTGTATCTAAGGAAGGTATTTATGTCAGAGGAAAACATAACGAGGATTCATTTAGACGGCAAGGAATACATACTGATTGGAACAGCACATGTGTCAAAGCACAGTGCAGAACAGGTGAAGGAAGTCATTGAGGCTGAACAGCCTGACTCTGTTTGTGTGGAATTGGATGAACAGAGGTATCAGTCGATTACAGAAGGTAGTAAGTGGAAGGAAATGGATATCAT
Organism: Bacillus sp. 7894-2; assembly: GCF_002272225.1. Lineage (NCBI taxonomy): Bacteria > Bacillati > Bacillota > Bacilli > Caryophanales > Bacillaceae > Bacillus > Bacillus sp. 7894-2. Next base: position 18,362 of record NZ_NPDG01000158.1, on the reverse strand, counting down.
TCAGGTGATTAAGGAAAAGAAGGCGTCATTGCTTTTAATGAACCTGGCGATTTCATCCTTTCAAAATCGTATGGCCGATCAGTTTGGCATAAAGGCTGGCCAGGAAATGATCCAGGGTATTGAGTCAGCCAAGGAAACAGGGGCAAATCTCGTTCTCGCTGACCGCAATATCCAGATTACCTTTGCAAGGATATGGGGCAACCTTGGATTAAAAGGAAAATCACTGCTTCTCAGTCAGGTAATAGCAAGCATTTTCAGCAAAGATACCATAACTGAAGAAGAACTTGAGAAAATGAAGAATCAGGATACAATAAATGCGATTCTAAATGAATTTACTGATAGTTTTCCGCGACTGAAGAAACCACTCATTGACGAGCGGGATCAATACCTGGCACAGAAAATTAAAGATGCGCCAGGAGAAAAAATTGTTGCGGTGCTGGGGGCGGCCCATGTACCGGGAATCAAAGAAGAAATCAAAAAAGAGCAGAATATGGCCAAATTGAATGAGCGCCCGCCGAAATCCAATGTTCCAAAAATCATTGGCTGGAGTATTCCGGTATTCATTTTAGCCATCATCGCCTATACCTTCTTCGCAAATCCATCTGCGGGTCTTGCGCAGACGATCAGCTGGATAATCTGGAATGGGTCCTTGTCAGCACTTGGAGCTGCTATTGCAATGGGGCATCCGCTAACGATTCTGACTGCATTTGTTGCAGCACCGATCACTTCGCTGAATCCCCTTCTTGCAGCAGGCTGGTTTGCCGGACTGACACAAGCATATATGAGACGCCCCAACGTCAGAGATTTTGAGACCTTAACTGAAGATGTATTCAGTGTTAAGGGATTTTGGAGAAACAAAGTGAGCAGAATATTACTGATTGTTGTTCTATCCAATCTGGGCAGCTCACTGGGAACCTTTATTGGGGGAGCCGATGTAATCAGAGTGTTTTTTGAAAATTTATAATTGACTAGTTTAAGGTGAAGCCCAGGTGGTTTCACCTTTTTTGATATTTATACCGTACTTAATATAATGCTGGAAATTTTTTAATAAATTTGCGAATTGCAGGGAACCATATACTAGACAAAATGCAGGAGGGAAAGATATGCCTGGCGGAAATAAACAAGACAAGCTTACTGCAGCTGAACACGCAACCCTTTGGTCGCAATATGTAAATGATAGTCTTTCTGTTTGTATTTCGCGGTATTTTTTAAACCATGTAAATGACAAAAAAATCCGCAAAGTACTTGAATTTGCCCTTAAATTATCTGAAAGCCACATAGAAAAGATTGAAGGGTTTTTATCCAGAGAGAATCAGCCAATCCCTGTTGGGTTTACTGACAAAGATGTTCATGTGGATGCTCCGTTATTATTTACTGATATTTTTATGGGGGTATATATCCATATTATGTCTATACATGGGGGTACCCGATATGCAGGTGCAATAGGCAATTCCACCCGGCAAGACATCAGAAAGTATATGAAGCAGGTGATTGGTGAATCACTTGAATTATTTGATCGCACTTCAGATGTGTTAATTGAAAAAGGCGTGATCGTCAAACCGCCAATATTGAATAACCAGCATGAAATTGACTTTATAGAGAAACAGAGTTACTTAACAGGCTGGTTCGGAAAGCGGAGACCAATAAATTCGATTGAAATAAGCGGAATTTACGTAAATATGCAGAAAATGATGATGAAGGTTGTTCTAGAACTTGGTTTTGGACAAGTTGCTCAATCCAGGGAAGTTCAAAAATATATGGAAAGAAGCAGGCTGATTTGCCGCAAACATCTTGAAATTTTGTCTGATCTTTTAAAACAGTCGAATTTGAATATACCCAGGACATTTGAAGCAGAAGTAACGGATTCAACCATTCCTCCATTTTCTGATAAACTTATGATGTATCATATTTCAACACTTCTATCAGCCTCTATTGGATTTTATGGGGAAGCGATGTCAATGACGCAGCGAAGGGATATTGCAGCACTATATGCAAAAATGATTGCCGAAGTTGGAATTCTGGCAGAAGACGGAATGAATATTATGATAGACCACGGCTGGTTTGAAAAGCCGCCTATGGCTACTGACCATGAAGATCTGTCAAAGAAAAAGTGAGGATAAGTAGTACTAAATTGAGGTCCAGCCACCTGTTCCAGGCAGCCGGGCCTTTTTTATCTGTCTGCAGCAATTGCCTTCCTTTTATAAAGCACCGACCCCAATAGAAATGTAACCGCACCCCAAATCACCATCACGGCAATTCCTGCCCAAAGTGACGCCGTAGCTATGCCCGTTTCATACACCATGCTTTCCCTTAATCCATCAGCAAAATAGGTGAGCGGCAGAACAGCCGAAATCGGTTGAATCCATTCAGGCATCGTTTCAATAGGGAAAAACACTCCGCTTAAAAACATCATGAGAAAGCTGCAGATATTGGCTACGCCCATATAAGCCTCGGTCGTTTTGCTGAAGGAGGAGAAGAAGTAGCCAAGAGCATTAAAGGATAGAGCGCCGATCAAAAAGACTATAATCAGTGTAAAAGGGTTTATATAAAGATTGGCACCGAACACAAGCACTCCTATTAATGAGAGCAGGATAATCTGCACAATGCTGAACAAAAGTCTCATAACCATATCGCTTAACCCGAATATGCCCATATTGGCCGGCGTCATGCGCAGTCTCTTGATTAATCCCTTTCTGCGCATTTCCACCAGGTCCACCATGCCAAACATGCCGCCCTGGGCAATGGATAAAGCAATCATTCCGGTTAAAAGGAAATCTGTATAATCCAGTTCATTGGTGCCTGATGTAATCGATTCATATTGCAGATCATATTTAGGAGAGGCACCTGCAGCCAGTAAATTAGCCTGCTGCACAAACTTATCCAGAATGCCGGAAACAGCCTGGGCTGCTGCACCCTGTTCATTTTCTTTATTGACAACAAGAAACACAGAGGATGCTTCCGCTGACTCGGGCAGGATAATGGCGGCATCCACTTCCTGATCTTTTACCCATTCCTCCGCTTTATCCCTCGTAACAGGGTTACCTGATTTCACCTCAAAAACAGGAAGCTCACTGATCTGAGATATCATCATCTCGGAAGCCGGATTCGGGCTTGGATCGACTAAAGCAACCTCTGTTTTAAACTCTTCATCTGAATTTTCGCTGAAAATGACCATAAAGATGACCATTAAAATAACAGGGAAAAAGATGCCCCAGAACCATGCCTGCTTTTCACGAAGAGTTAATTTCAGCTGCGCCAGAAACATCATTTTAAATTGATTAAATTTAATGTTAATCCCTCCATTCTTTGCCGGTAAATGCAATAAACACATCTTCCAGGCTCATTTCCCGTATGGAGACCTGTTCCACTCCGTATGAGTTTTCTTTAGTAAATTTAAATAAGTCCAAAAGGGTTTCTTCCGGCTTTGATGCCCATATTTTCAGAGCGGCACCTTCCCGTTCTGTCTTGGAAACGGATGCGAGCTCCTTTGAAAAACCGTCAGCGTCCTCAGCCGCCTTTTCTCCATCAAGAAAGCTCAGTCTTATTTCCCTCTCATCTGTCAGCTTTTCAATGAGTGCGGAAGGGGTGTCAAGTGTAATCACATTCCCCTGGTCCACAATGCATACCCGGTCACTCAGCTTTTCCGCTTCTTCCATGTAATGTGTCGTTAAAATGGTTGTTTTGCCTAATTCTTTTAGGTGGAGAATAATATCCCAAATATTTCTTCGCGCCTGAGGATCGAGTCCTGTAGTCGGTTCATCGAGAAAAATAATTTCCGGGTCGCTAATCAGGGCCAGCCCAATGGCTAGCCTTTGTCTCTGGCCGCCTGAAAGTTTTTTTACGTGATTTTTGCGGTGCTCCGTCAGGTTAACAATCTCAAGAATCTCTTCTGCTGGCCGGGCATGGTCGTAAAAGGAAGCAAAAAGGTTAAGGTTTTCTTCTGGTGTCAGCAAATCAAACATAGCGCTTGACTGAGGCTGAACACCAATCTTCTTTTTTATCGAAATGGCATGCTTATTCCATGCGAGATCACCAAAATAAATAACGCCATTGTCAGGTGACACAAGGCCTTCAATCATTTCCAGTGTCGTCGTCTTACCAGCTCCGTTAGGTCCTATTATCGTGAAGACTTCACCGGCATGAACCGAGAAACTGATATCCTGGACAGCCTGAATGGAACCAAAGGATTTTTGTAGATTCCTTACCTCTAAAACAGTCATTCATTTTCCCCGCTTTCATGACAAGTTGGATGTTGGTATCCTGCAAAATTCCTAACCTTCTATTTAATACGTTGTTAATATTGAAAAAATTCACTTTTTTAGTAAACTTAACATTATCGAAGAAGGTTCCATAATATGGGGCAATTAAAATATGATTAAAAATCAGGGGAGCAGTGCAGATGAGAGAACTTCCAATAGCAGTTAATGATCTGCTGAATAAGTACATGAAACTATTTAATGAATATATGCCTAATCAGCTTGCAGGTCTTTATTTGCATGGATCGCTTGCACTGGATGCTTATATAGAAGGATCAAGCGATATTGATTTTATTGCGGTTACACATAGAGGGTTAACCCAATCAGAATTGGAAAAGGCTGAGGAGATTCATAAAATAATAGCTGACAATTATCAGTTTCCTGAGATGGATGGGGTTTATATAACTCAGAATGATCTCGGAAAACTCGGTGAAAGTTACTTTTATATTAACGGCAAAATGAATTATGGGCATTTCCTGAACCCAGTCACGTGGTGGCTTTTAAAAAGGAAGGGAATTGCCATTTATGGTTCTCTTCCGGCAATAGAGATAAATGACAATGATTTGGTTTCATACACTTATGAAAACATGAATACATATTGGGCAAATCGAATCCGGACAATCGAGAAATCGATTGATGAACTTACACGAATAGCTGAATCGGAGGTTGATAAGGAAATTGAATGGACGGTGCTCGGTTTATTGCGGCAGTTTTACACATTGAGGGAAAAGGATATTATTTCTAAACTAGGGGCCGGGGAGTACTCCTTAAAGCATTTGCCGGAAGAATGGCACCCAATCATACTGGATGCCACCAATATTCGCAGCGGTAAAGAAGATAGACATTATGCAGGAAAGCTTGAACGAATGGAAGAGGCTATTAAACTGTCAAAATACATTATAAACCAATCAACAGCAATCAAAAATAGGTGAGCTTCCCGTGATGTGAAGCTCACTTGGCTGAAGGAGATTATGTTAACCTCATTGGAGTATTCAAATTTTGGGAATCCCGGTAGGACCGGTAAGAGACAAATCTTTTTCCGTGTGAGGATCCATCCAATTGAAGAATTCGTTCATTAATTGTCTCCATATACAGAAAGTCATCATTCGCATTTAGACGGTAGAAAGTGTAGGTGTTTCCAAGGAGCTCTTTCTTTGTTATTTGCGTATCGGGATGCTGCTGGATGAATTCTGACAGCTGCTTAACAGACACGGAAGGAATGTCTGCCATTTCATAAAGCTTCCCTTTAAGGTTTGATTTTAGCTTGTTTACAGCACTCATTGCCTTTTCTTTATATTTATTTCTTGACATGAAGTCACTCCTTCATAATGGGATATTAAGAATAATTTCCATTTGCAGAAAGAATAAACATTCCAGTAAGGAAAGTCAATATGACAAATAAGAAAGTAGTGAAAAAATGACACAGAACGAAATCGTGCTTGTTGCCAGTACATCCATTATACAAGAAGGCAAAGTGCTGATGATCAAAGAGAATAAAGCCACAGTAAAGAATAAATGGAATTTCCCGTCCGGCCATGTTGAGAAAGGAGAAGATATCCTTGAGGCTGCCTGCAGGGAAGTTAAAGAAGAAACAGCCCTGGATGTCAATCTGACTCATACAACCGGGATCTATAACTTTATCAGCAGTACGGACCATCAGGTCATCTTGTTTCATTTTATTGGTCAAATAACAGGGGGCTTTTTGAGCCTTCAGGAAGAAGAAATAGCCGATTGCAGGTGGGTGAATCTATCAAACTTAGAAAACTTTAAGGACGAGGAACTCCGTGATGCCAAAGTCATTAGGCAAATCTTTGATGCCGTAAAAGCTAATCAGCTTTATCCCCTTGAACTGTTTCAAACAAAATTAAGCTGACAGGCTGAAAGGAATTTTCAGGAATTTTGTCGAAAGAATACCCAATCGAAAGAATAGGCGGGGTATGAATGGAGTTTATAATTAAGAATGAATATTTTTATAAAGCAATTGGGGAAGTAAACAGTGTAGTATCAGCTAATACTCCTTTTCCTATTTTAACCGGGATAAAGCTGACTGCATGTGATGATCATATAATACTCACGGGAAGCAGCTCTGATATTATAATTGAAAAGGTTATTCATGCATCTGATGAAGGTGCCAGACTTGAAATCGCAGAGACTGGAAGTGTTGTAGTGACATCCAGATACCTGACAGAACTCATTAAAAAGCTGCCTGGTGACATACATATCAAAGTGGATGAAAAGAATAGCATGACAGTACAGTCAGACGAAACCCTTACTTCATTAAACGGGTTTCCTGCTGAAGAGTATCCAGCACTTCCAGAAATTGAAGATTCTCATGGAATTGAATTTTCTTCTGTAAAACTAATAGAAATGATAAAGAAGACCGTGTTTGCTGTTTCAAAGAATGATACGAGGCCGGCTCTCACTGGTGTGCATATGAATTTTAACGGAAACAGCTTTTCTTGTGCTGCAACTGACTCACATCGATTAGCTTTTCTGGAAACTAGGATCCATTATCCATCTAACGGCTCTTTCATTGTTCCGGGCTCCAGCCTTAAGGAACTTTCAAAGCTATTGGCTCATCAGGAGGAAAGTAAAGTGCAAATCTTTTCATCAGAGAGTTATTTAGTTTTCAAAACAAAATCAACCATGCTTTGTTCGCGGCTTATTAGTGGCAATTATCCGGATATATCCGGACTCATCCCGAAGGAAGCGAAAACAGTCATAAAAATGGATGCAAAGAAACTATTGCAGGGTATTGACCGCGCCTGCCTGTTTGCCCATGAGTGGAAAAACAATAATGTCCTTTTGGAGATAAAAGAAGGCGCATTGAAAATATCCTCTGTTTCCTCTGCCATCGGAAAAATTGAAGAAACCCAGCCTCTTTTAGAAATCGCTGGCGAGCGGGAACTATCCATTTCACTCGATGGGAACTTTTTAATGGATGCCCTAAAAGCTTTACAGGAAGAGCAGGTTCTTTTTAGCTTCAGCGGTTCCATGAGACCAGTCATAATCAAGTCTGTCAGCAGCGAGTCTTATATTCAGCTTGTATCACCTGTCCGCTCATAGTTGAATTTTGTTCTTTAAGCACCCTCCATCAGCAAAATCAGCTGGCGGAGGGTGCTTTTTTGTGTCTTGCAATTACAAGTCTATATTTCCATTTCCACCCTATATAAAATAGAAGAGATAAGATTAATGGAATCCTCGTAAAAGCAACTAACTACATTTGACCTCTGAGTTGATTGGAGCGGAGGGCGCTTGACTCCTGCGGGAAGTGAGGGAAGTGTGAGACCCCGCAGGCGGAGCCGAGGAGGCTCGCACTTCCCTCACTTCCCGCGGAAAGCAAGTGCCTGGAGCGGAAATCAACGGGCAAAATACAAGAAACACAAATCCAATCTTAAGAAATTCTTAAGATTTCTATTACATTAATGTTAAGATTTTACGTTTAGTATAAAAATATGAAAACGAGCACCTTGAAAGCAGGGGAATTATGGATAACTATAATGTACTTGTAGTAGATGATGAAAAAGAGATAAGGGACGCCATTGAAATTTATCTTAAAAATGAAGGCATTACCGTTTTAAAAGCAAAGGATGGAATCGAAGCTCTGGAGATTTTGAATGAGCAACAGGTGCATCTGATCATTTTAGATGTCATGATGCCAAGGCTGGATGGCATTTCGGCTACATATAAAATTCGCGAGAAGAAAAACATCCCGATCATCATCCTGAGTGCTAAAACAGAGGATACCGATAAAATCCTCGGGCTGCAGGTTGGGGCTGATGATTATGTAACCAAGCCCTTTAATCCGATGGAATTGGTTGCCCGCGTGAAATCGCAGCTGAGAAGATATGTGACATTCGGAACGTTTGAAGGAGTTAAAAAGGTCATTGATCTGAACGGACTTATGCTCGATAAGGAAGCAAAAGCAGTGACTGTTAATGGAGAGCCGGTGAAATTGACTCCAATCGAGTATAAAATTGTGGAGCTTTTAATGACAAACGCCGGACGTGTTTTCTCCATAGATGAAATTTATGAAAGAGTATGGAACGAACCATGCTATAACGCGGAAAATACGGTGGCAGTGCATATTCGGAAAATCCGTGAAAAGATTGAAATCGATCCGAAAAATCCGAGATATTTAAAGGTGGTATGGGGAATTGGATACAAGATGGAAAAATAGATTCATCATTGTGATGATAATGGTTTTATTTGCTTTCGGAGCAAGCGGTGTTTTGGCAGTTCTGATTAATGCGAGGGAATATGCAAACCCGGATTACTTTCACACAGCAGAGTTCAGAAGTGAAATGGATCAATATGCCGGCTATCTGGAATTGTATGAACTGAATAACGTGACTATTGAAAAAGCGAAAGAAGCGATTGAGCTGACGGAAGAGGAAATTAATGAACATCGCTATCGTTATGGAACACTTCCTGAACAAATTGATAGTATTAAGAGCCAATATGAGCCAAGGATTGAAGAAGCAAAAGCGGTGAACAGCAGTGAAATAGCACAATCTTTAAAAGATCAAATGTATAAAAAAATTGAAGATGTCACGAAAAACTTTGAAAGTGACGAACATGTACGCACCAAAGTAATTAAAGAAAAAGAAGAGAAATTGGAAGAATTTTATAAAGAGAAAGAACAGCTCAGGGATCATTACGATTACTATAAGGATTCATTTACCTATTATTTCAAAGACACTGCGACAGGTGAGGTATACACTAATTTAACCCTGGCCAAGAATGAATCTCCGGATGAAGTAATGGATAAAGAAATGCTCTATCATATAGATTATACGATGGATAAAGATTATTTCCTTAATTTTATTATAGGGGGATATGACGAGTTCAATCAGGCACTGGTCGAATCTCAATCAGGCTACTTTAAGGGACAGATAGGCCTGGCTAAAAATCTTCCTGATTCAAATATGTTCATTGACCGGAATAATCATTTTAAGCAAAAACAGACTGTATTATTAATTTATGGCGGCTCAGCGATTTTAGCTGTTATCGCTGCATTGATTGCTGCCAGAAAGTCAAAGGCCCTGTCAGCTGAAATCAAAAGGTGGGAGCCATTATACAATAAGATGCCTATTGATTTACGGATCACCTTTTTAGGGTTAACCGCAATAGGAAGCATTTTGGCGCTTTTTCTGGTAAACGATTTTCTTATAGACAGCTACAACTTCCTTTCACGTGTGATGGAATTAATCATTGTTCTCCTTGGAGCATCAGTTGTTTGCGGCCTGACAATTGTTCAGCTCAAATATATTGCAGGTGAATTTAAGGACTTGGAAAGTGCAAAGTCAGTTTTGAAAAAGAGTCTGATGTATAGGGCGGCCAGCGGTTTGAAAACCAGCCTCCAGGAAGCTTTTTTAAACCGGAGCACAGGAACGCAGCTGTTTGTTGTTCTATTAATCATCTTTGGAATGGGCATGGGTTCCATTATCATGTTCTTCCACCCGCTGTTTGTCCTGTTTTATATACTAGTTTTAGCTTTTGCGGGTATTCCTCTTGTTATGGCATTAATCAGACGCGTTGGCTATTTTAACCGGATTGTTAAGACTGCAGATGAATTGGCTTCCGGCCACATGGGACAGGACTTGCCGGTTAAAGGAAAAGGCGTTTTGGCTTCACTCGCAGGAAACATGAATGTATTGAAGCACGGTGTAAAAACGTCCCTTAGCGAGCAGGCTAAAAGCGAAAGGCTGAAAACGGAACTGATTACAAATGTCAGCCATGATTTAAGGACACCTTTAACGTCTATTATTACGTACACAGAGCTGCTGAAGTCAGGCGAGGTATCAGAAGACGATCGCTCAGCCTACCTTGAAATCATTGACCGGAAATCTAAACGGTTAAAAGTTTTGATTGATGATTTATTCGAGGTCTCAAAGATGGCAACCGGCAATATTGAGCTTCGAAAAGAAAGAGTGGACCTGGTTCAGCTGCTGCAGCAGGCGCTTGCAGAGCATGATAATGCCATCAGGGAATCTAATCTGCAATTCCGCGTCACGAAGCCTGATCCTCCGGCTATCGCGAATGTGGATGGCCAAAAGCTCTGGCGTGTGTTTGATAATTTAATAGGCAATATCCTTAAATATTCATTGGAACATTCACGGGTTTATATTGCCCTTGCGAAAGTCAATGGCCAGGCAGTCATTACATTTAAAAATGTTTCTAAATACGAACTGGATGACCAGAGTGAAGAATTGTATGAGCGATTTAAGCGGGGAGATAAATCAAGGCATACAGATGGTTCAGGCCTGGGGCTCGCCATTGCCAAGTCGATCATTGACCTTCATGAAGGGAATCTCGATATAGATACAGATGGTGATTTGTTCAAGGTGAGCATTTCACTGAAATTAGAGGAGTAAGGGAAGAGGGGAATTATGGATATTGCAGAGCTGTATATCTGCCATTATAAACGGCTTTATCATATATGCTTTTCGATGACAAGAGACGCATATCTTGCAGAAGATATCGTTCAGGAAACGTTTATTAAAGCTATGAAGAAGGCAGGAACAATTATAGATGAAGAAAAAGCAGGGGCATGGCTGTCTGTCATTGCCAGAAGAACCGCACTGGATATGATTCGGCGGGAAAAGCGGAAGGCTGCAGTGCCGATGGAGCAGGACACTCTTGAAAGCTTCTGCCTCATTACAAAGCAAGATGTCGAACAGGAAGTGGAATCAGGTTTTGCGCTTAAGGAAATCAAGACAGCCATCAGACAGCTTGCATTGAACTACCAGGAAGTACTTTTGCTCAAGGTTGATGGGGGGTTAAAAGAGCAGGAAATTGCCGCCGTTCTGAATTTAAATCCTTCAACTGTGAAAACGAGAATTTTCAGAGCAAGAAAACAGATGAGAGCTTTAACGGGATTAGGAGCTTAATTGAAAGAGAGAGTTGACCAAGTTATTTTACGGGTCTGCTCTCTTTTTTTATTTTAACTATTCGAATAATTAGGAAAATAATGTTTAAACTATGTATAACAGGGTATTCGCCAACCAGAGTCTATTATTTTCCAGAATTACACCAAAGAGGATAACTTCCCCTAATTTTGTAAACAATAGTAACGTTTTGAAAGGAAGGGATGATTCAAATTGACTAAAAAGATACCGCCGTTTTTGAGGAAATTGCGTTACTTTGGAAAATCGGAGGACATTACAGATCATGCCACCGTTTCACCTTATGACCGGGAAACTGAGAAAATTTACAGGAGGCGATGGCAGCACGATAAGGTAGTGAGAACAACCCATGGTGTTAACTGCACGGGGTCCTGCAGCTGGAAGGTTCATGTCAAGGACGGAATTATCACATGGGAGACCCAGCAGACAGATTATCCTACCACTGGGCCTGATATGCCGGAGTATGAACCGAGGGGATGTCCAAGAGGTGCAACGTTTTCATGGTATACATACAGTCCTATTCGGATTCGTTATCCATATGTGCGGAGCGCGTTGATTGAGCTGTGGAGAGAGGCTTATAAAGAGCATAAAGATCCGGTTGAAGCCTGGAAAAGCATTGTAAATGATCCTGATAAGTCTGCCAGATATAAAACAGCGAGGGGAAAAGGCGGTTTTGTCCGCTCAAGCTGGGACGAATTGAACACGCTGATTTCGGCCTCACTGATTCATACAATCGAGGAGTTTGGGCCTGATCGGATTTTTGGCTTCTCGCCGATTCCAGCCATGTCAATGGTCAGTTATGCGGGCGGTGCTAGATTTTTGAATCTGATTGGGGCCTCTCTCTTAAGTTTTTATGATTGGTATGCAGATTTGCCTCCTGCTTCTCCGCAGATCTGGGGGGAACAGACCGATGTGCCGGAGAGCTCGGATTGGTATAATTCCAGCTATTTAATGGTTTGGGGCTCCAATCTGCCGCAGACACGGACTCCGGACTCGCACTTCATGGTGGAAGCCCGCTACCGCGGAACTAAAGTGGTGGCTGTAAGCCCTGACTATGCTGAATTCGTTAAGTTTGCCGATAAATGGCTGCCTGTACAGGCGGGCATGGACGGAGCCATCGCCATGGCGATGACTCATGTTATTTTGAAAGAGTTCTATGTTGACCAGCAGGTGGACTATTTTAATAACTATGTTAAGCAATATACAGATCTGCCTTATCTTCTTGTGTTAAAGAAAAATGGTGACTTTTATCAGGGGGATAAGTTTTTAAGAGCATCAGATATTGGCAGAAAAACAGAGAACGGGGAATGGAAAACCGTTGTGCTCGATAAGAACACAAAAGAGTTTGCCGTTCCTAATGGCAGCATAGGACACCGCTGGGAAAATAACCAGAGCTGGAATCTTCATTTAAAAGACAGTGATAATGAACTGGATGGCATAGACCCGGTTCTTACCCTTAAGGGTATGGAAGATGAAGTCGTAATGGCCGGCTTTCCGTTCTTCGGGACAGAGAAAAAAGAAGTGTTAAAGCGTGGGATTCCTGTTAAAAAGTTTAAAAAGGACGGGGAAACCTATGTGGTGACAACCGTTTTTGATATGCTTCTGGCCAATTGCGGTGTGAATCGGGATTTGCCTGGAGATTACCCGAAAGATTACGATGATCCGAAGCCTTATACACCTTCATGGCAAGAAGGCATCACAGGGGTGAACAGGAAGGATTGTGCACAGATTGCAAGAGAGTTCGCTCAAAATGCCATCGATTCAAAAGGAAGGTCCATGATCATCATGGGATCGGGAATTAATCATTGGTACCATTCGGATATGATTTACCGCGCCATTTTGAACATGGTTCTCCTCACTGGCTGCCAGGGTGTAAATGGAGGAGGATGGGCGCATTACGTAGGCCAGGAAAAAGTCCGGCCGCTTGAAGGCTGGCAGACCGTTGCCATGGCGAGGGACTGGGGCGGCCCGCCAAGGCTCCAGAACGGGACTTCCTTTTTCTATTTTGCAACTGAGCAATGGCGCTATGACAATCAAATGTCAGATGAATTAATTTCACCGCTCGTCGACAAGCCGACTTATAAGCATCCAGGTGATTATAATGTCCTTTCTGCAAGACTCGGGTGGCTGCCGTCCTATCCGCAGTTTAATGAAAATTCCATTAAAATTGCCGAAAAGACAGGACTGACAGACAAAGATGAAATCATTCAATCGGTCGTCAGGCAGCTGAAGGAAGGAACGCTGAAGTTTGCCATCGAAAATCCGGAGGATCCGAAAAACTTTCCGAAGGTCCTGTTTGTGTGGCGGGCCAACCTGATCGGAAGCTCTGCCAAGGGACATGAATATTTCCTGAAGCATCTTCTGGGTACACATCATGGAAACTTGAGCGAGCAGAATGAGGAAGATTTGACCAATGAAATCAGCTGGGTGCAGGAGGTGCCTGAGGGCAAGCTTGATCTGATGATCGACTATGACTTTAGAATGTGCGGAACCGGCTTATACTCTGATATTATCATGCCGTCTGCGACCTGGTATGAAAAATATGATGTTTCGAGCACGGATATGCACCCCTTTATCCATCCGTTCAATCCGGCGATTACTCCTCCATGGGAAGCCAAGTCGGACTGGGACGCATTTAAAAATCTGGCGAAGCGTTTTTCTGAAATGGCAGGAAAGTATTTTAAAGAGCCGGTTACCGATCTTGTGGCAACACCGCTCTTGCATGATTCCAGGGACGAAATCTCCCAGGCATACGGGAAAATACCGGACTGGAAAAATGGGGATGCAGAGCCGCAGCCGGGGGTTAATATGCCTAGGCTTCATCTGGTGGAAAGAGATCTTTCGAAGGTGTATGACAAGTTCATTGCACTCGGTTCGAATGTAAAAGAATCAATCGGATCAAAAGGGATCGGGTGGGATGCTGCCAAAGAATATGAAAAGCTGAAGGCCATGATTGGCACAGCTTCACAGACAAAGGATTACAAAGACCTGCCAAGCCTGTATACGGACCGGAATGCAGCTGAGACGATTCTGACATTGTCCAGCACAACCAATGGTTCGCTTGCGATGAAAGCCTGGGGGGCATTAGAAAAGAAAACAGGATTGCAGCTGAAGGATTTGGCGGAGGAAAGGGCAGAAGAGCATGTGTCCTTTGCAGAAATTACAGCTCAGCCAAGGAAGGTTATTTCATCTCCGGTATTCAGCGGAACAGAAACCGGAAACCGGCGTTACAATCCTTTTACCACAAATGTGGAGCGCCTGGTGCCATGGAGGACCCTGACGGGCAGACAGCATATTTACATGGATCATGATCTAATGCTGGAGTTTGGCGAAGAGCTTCCGAACTTTAAGGCGCCGCTCCATAAGCTTGCTTTCTACAAAGGTGATCATGAGCCTGCAGGTAAAGGAAATGAAATCACCCTTAGCTATTTAACACCGCATTTTAAGTGGTCATATCACAGCACATACGGAGATACGCTCCCAATGCTGACCCTTTTCCGCGGCGGGCCGCATGTCTGGCTCAATAATGAAGATGCTGCGTCTGTCGGCATAGAGGATAATGACTGGATTGAGATGTATAACCGGAACGGTGTCGTCGTGGCCAGAGCTGTGGTCAGCCACAGAATGCCACAGGGAATCGTGTTCATGTATCACGTTCAGGAACGCCACATTAATGTGCCTGGTTCCCCAATCACCAAACAGCGCGGAGGCACCTTTAACAGCCCGACAAGAATCCATGTGAAGCCGACTCAAATGATTGGCGGCTATGCCCAGTTTAGCTACGGATTTAATTACTATGGACCAACTGGGAACCAGAGAGATGAAAAGGTGGTTATCCGGAAAATGAACAGGGATGAGGTGGATTGGCTTGAAGATTAAAGCGCAGTTCGGAATGGTCATGAATCTTGATAAATGTATCGGCTGCCATACCTGCAGTGTCACCTGTAAAAACACCTGGACGAACCGTCCGGGTGTTGAATACCAATGGTGGAACAACGTGGAGACCAAGCCGGGCATCGGCTATCCAAAGGAATGGGAAAACCAGGAACTGAGAAAAGGCGGATGGGCACTGAAAAATGGGAAGCTGGAGCTGAAGGCAGGCGGCCGCGTCAATAAACTGCTTAATATCTTTTATAACCCTGACCTTGCCGATATTGATGATTATTATGAGCCCTGGACATATGACTATGAAAATCTGATCCAGAGCCCTGAGAAAAAACACCAGCCGGTAGCAAGGCCAAAATCCCAGCTGACAGGCGAGTATATGGACATCCAATGGGGTCCGAACTGGGAGGATGACCTCGCAGGGGTTCATGTAACCGGAAAGAAGGATCCGAACATGGCCGGGCTGGATGACCAGATTAAATTTGAATTTGAACAGGCATTTATGATGTATCTTCCGCGGATTTGCGAGCACTGCATGAATCCTTCCTGTGTGTCTTCCTGCCCATCAGGAGCCATGTACAAACGGGAGGAAGACGGGATTGTGCTTGTGGACCAGGAAGCATGCCGCAGCTGGCGGTTCTGTATGACGGGATGCCCGTATAAAAAAGTTTATTTTAACTGGAAGACCCATAAAGCTGAAAAATGTACATTCTGCTACCCGAGAATTGAAGCGGGGCTGCCAACTGTATGTTCGGAAACCTGTGTCGGCAGGCTTCGCTATATCGGGATTGTTCTATATGATGCCGATAAAGTGAAGGAAGCGGCATCCGTTCCTGATGACAAAGATTTATACGAAGCCCAGCTGGATATGTTCCTGGATCCACATGATCCGGAAGTGATTAAGGAAGCGAAAAAAGAAGGCATTCCGGATGATTGGATTGAAGCCGCGCAAAGATCGCCGGTTTATAAAATGGCTGTGGAACAGCGGATCGCTCTTCCTCTTCATCCTGAATATCGCACGCTGCCGATGGTTTGGTATGTTCCGCCTCTAAGCCCATTTGTGAATGCGTTCGGAGGACAAATTGATGATTTAGATCCAAATATCATTTTCCCAACGATTAATCAGTTCAGAATCCCAATCGAGTATTTAGCCAATTTGTTCACAGCAGGTGATACAGAAGTGATTAAATCTGTGCTTAAAAAGCTTGTTGCGATGCGGACCTATATGCGCCAGATTAACCTGGGAAAAGAACCGGACACAAGCGTACTGCAGGCAGCGGGAATGACAGAAGAGACAGCTCGCGAGATGTATGAACTCTCAGCTATTGCCAAGTATTCCGACCGATATGTGATCCCTGCTTCCCATAAAGAAAGAGCCGGTGATATGCACAAAATGCAAGGAAATGCCGGCTTTGATGATTTGGCCACAGACTGTAATTCCTGCAGTGTCGGTTCCGAGAGAGATCCGCTTTACTATTATGGCGAAGAATATTGGAGTGATTTGGATGAATCAAAGCCAAGCGGTCTATAATTTAGCATCTGTCCTGCTTCAGTACCCATCCAGTGAATGGAAAGACTATTTGCCTGACCTGCATAGTGAAGCGGACTCCCTGGATGATAAGCAAATCGCCGCCAGCCTGAAGAAATTTTTGGACTACCTGGACAGTACTGCTTATGAGAATCTGTGCCAAAATTATGTCCTGACCTTTGATTTTAATGAACGCTGCACCTTGTACCTGACATATTCCGTGTTTAAAGATAATCGGGAGAGAGGGCCGGCGCTGGTTAAATTGAGGCAGGAATTCAAGGAGGCGGGGGCAGAGCTCGAGAGCGACGAACTTCCCGACTATCTGCCGCTTATTTTGGAATTTGCGGCTATTACGGAACCTGAGAAATCAGCTAAGCTGCTGAAGCTGCACTTCCGGTCAATTGAGCGCCTGTCTTTGGAACTTGAAGCCCTGAACAGTCCTTATCACTTCCTGCTGGCAGCATGTGTCGACTGCATCAAAAAGCTTCGCACATCTGATACAATTGGAAGCTCGGATGAAAGGAGAATCATATGAGCAGTCTTGATCTGTTTTTATGGGTAATTTTCCCTTATATTTGTCTGACGATATTCGTGCTCGGGCATATTTACCGTTACAATACAGACCAGTTTGGCTGGTCGGCCAAATCAAGTGAATTCCTGGAAAAGAAAAAGCTTAAATGGGGCAGCATTCTATTCCATTGGGGCATTGTCTTCGTGTTCTTCGGCCATGTAGCAGGCGTATTGATACCTAAAGTATTCTACGATACTGTGGGGGTTACGGAGCATATGTATCATTTTGGCGCCGTCTGGTTTGGCGGAGCGGCAGGAGTCATTTGCGTAATCGGCGGTGCATTGCTATTTGCAAGACGTGCCTCCGTAAAACGGATTAAAGTGAACAGCCAATTCAAAGACTGGCTATCACTCGTCATGCTTGGCATTGTGGTCATCGTCGGTTTTACCAACACAGTCGGATACACGGCATCCGGAGGGGATTTCGATTACAGGGTGACCATTGGGCCGTGGTTTAGAGGGCTTTTAACCTTTAACCCGGATCCTGCCTATATGATTGGAGCGCCGATTGGCTTCCAGGCACATGTATTGCTGGCATTTGTCCTATTTGCCATCTGGCCCTTTACAAGGCTGGTTCATGTGTGGAGCCTCCCTTTGGCTTATCTGAAAAGGAGATATCTTGTGTATCGGAAAATGTCGCCTGCTAAAAATCAGGATGTAACGAAGCGCTAAAAGAAATAAGGAGCAGAAAGGCTTCATCGTGATACAGCCTTTCTTTTTCCTTTACAAGGAGGAATGATTGTTGGCTGGCCCAGCGTTAAAAAACCATTATTCACACCAATCCATTCATGACGGGTATTATACGGAAGGCCGCGATCTCACTGAAGTGCTCGTTAAACTGGATCGTGAAGGCAGAGAGAAGGAGTGCGGGATTGCTGCAGAGGCTCTGGTGGAGCATTGGGAGACCAGAACCATTGCCCATGCGGATTCCGAAGAGGAAGGGTTTTATCAGGAGGTTATGAAGGATAAACCGGACCTGAAGGAGGAAGTCATTAAGCTGATCAGAGATCATGATCTCTTAAGAATGCTTGTTTCTGATCTGAAGGAAAGAATTCCGCGCGATGGAGTAACGGAAGAAGTGATTGACCGTTTTAAAACCATTCTCCTGCTGGTGGATATCCACAATCATGCAGAAGAGAGAGTGTTATTCGGAAGGAACCATAAAGACCATTTGCAAGAGCTGCGTGAAAGCGATGAAGGAACTGCTTCTGGCTT
>NZ_NPDG01000157.1:0-23505 GCF_002272225.1 Bacillus sp. 7894-2 | reverse complement strand
ATAGCTCTAAAAAGTAAAACGAAACTTGGTTTCGTCTTTTTTTTATGCCTTTTTACCATTAGTGTATATGATGTTAATAATGAAAATAGCTTACTTTGCCCATTGCTGCAAAATAAGGTAAACTACATATAGACTATTCTCCTTAGGATTTATCCTAAGGTTTTTTTGTAATCTTAGAATGCAGTTCTTTGAATTTCGAGAACTGTCCACCGCAATCTCCTACTGCCTTGAGGCGGTATGGGTGATAAAGCGTTTGTACTTTTTCTTTTCGCTTATAGATTAGATAATAAAAGGTGTTGAAACATATGAGTCAGTTTGAGTTTATCTCAAAGAACCCAGAGGATACGATGGGGTTTTCAGAAAAGCTTGGCAGCCTGCTTCAGCCGGGGGATGTCCTTGCTCTGGAAGGCGATTTGGGTGCGGGGAAAACGACCTTCACCAAGGGGCTGGCCAAAGGGCTTAATATAACACGGAATGTAAATAGCCCGACTTTTACAATTATTAAAGAATACCACGGAAGATTGCCCCTTTATCATATGGATGTATATAGAGTTGAAGATTCCTTTGAGGATTTGGGGTTTGATGAATATTTTGATGGTAATGGGGTCACAGTTGTAGAATGGGCTCATCTTGTTAAAGAACAGCTGCCCGAAGAGTTACTGACGATTTATTTATATCTTGATGATCATGACTCAAGAAGGCTTGTCCTGGAACCTCAGGGCAGAAGATATGAGGAATTGTGTAAGGAGATTATGTCATGAAGGTTTTGGCCATAGATACATCCAATTACCCTCTGGGAGTAGCTCTTCTGGATGGCGATCAGGTTATAGGCGAGTATATTACAAATGTAAAAAAAAATCATTCTGTCCGGGTTATGCCGGCTATTGATATTTTAATGAAAGACTGCGGTGTTAAGCCTGCTGAATTAGATAAAATTGTTGTAGCGAAAGGACCTGGTTCGTATACTGGAGTGCGTATCGGGGTAACGATTGCAAAAACACTGGCATGGACTTTAAATAAGCCGCTTGTTGGGGTATCAAGTCTTGAAGTTTATGCAGCCTCGGCTGGCAGATACTTCAATGGAGTCATTTCTCCCATATTTGATGCACGGAGAGGGCAAGTTTATACCGGCCTCTATCAGTATAGGGAAGGGCAGTTAGTATCGGTGATCAAAGACCAGCTTCTGCTTTCAAAAGAATGGGCAGCCATGCTCTCAGAACAGCAGGAAAACGTTCTTTTCATTGGGAATGATTTGCCATTGCATAAAGATGTATTCAGAGAATTCCTTAATGAGCGGGCAGTGTTTGCTTCACCTGCAGAACATAACCCAAGGCCGGCAGAACTTGCTTTATTAGGACGTGACCGCGAGGCTGAGGATGTCCATTCTTTTGTACCTAATTACATTAGGATTGCGGAAGCTGAAGCTAATTGGATAAAAGCAAACAAGGAAAAAAAGTTATAGATGAGGAAGCGGACGTATGAATAAATCCTTAACTTTCCGTTTGATGAATGAAGAGGATATTGATGATGTTTTGGAGATCGAACACAAATCCTTTGCAACACCCTGGAGCAGGGAGGCCTTTTTTAACGAATTAACTCATAACCAGTTTGCTTTGTATGTTGTTTTAGAAGAAGAAAATAAAGTAATAGGATACTGTGGAGCATGGATAGTCGTGGATGAGGCTCATATCACCAATGTTGCGCTGCTCCCTGAATATCGGGGGAGAAAACTTGGAGAAGCTTTGATGCGGCAGCTAATGGAGGTTGCGTCTGAAAAGGGAGTCATCACAATGACTCTGGAAGTAAGGGTATCCAACTTCACAGCTCAGTCCTTATACCGAAAGCTTGGTTTTCAAAACGGAGCCATCAGGAAGAACTATTACACAGATAATCAAGAAGATGCTTTAGTAATGTGGGTGAATTTATAATGAAAAAAGATCAATGGATCATGGGAATTGAAACGAGCTGTGATGAAACGGCTGTAGCCATCATTAAGAATGGACGCGAAATTACAGCCAATATCGTTGCATCCCAAATAGAAAGCCATAAACGTTTTGGCGGAGTAGTTCCCGAAATAGCTTCCCGTCATCATGTTGAACAGATAACAATCGTTCTGGAAGAAGCATTATATAAGGCAGGGATCACATATTCTGATCTTTCAGCAATTGCTGTAACGGAAGGACCTGGCCTTGTAGGGGCGCTTCTGATTGGGGTTAATGCCGCAAAAGCCGTTGCATTTGCTCACGGCATCCCGCTGGTAGGCGTGCATCATATTGCTGGCCATATTTATGCAAACAGACTGGTGGAAGAAATGGAATTCCCGTTACTTTCCCTGGTAGTCTCCGGCGGACATACAGAACTGGTCTATATGAAGGAGCATGGCCATTTCGAAGTAATTGGCGAGACAAGGGATGATGCTGCAGGTGAGGCATATGATAAAGTTGCCCGGACCTTAAACCTGCCATATCCGGGAGGTCCTCACATTGACAGACTCGCACATGAAGGGAATCCAGCTATTCAGCTTCCAAGAGCCTGGCTGGAAGAAGGTTCATACGATTTTAGCTTCAGCGGCTTAAAATCAGCGGTTATCAACACTGTCCACAACGCTGAACAGCGTGGAGAGAAGATAGTACCGGAGGATCTGGCGGCAAGCTTCCAGGATAGTGTTATTGACGTCCTGGTAACGAAAACAGAAAGAGCAGTTGAAGAGTATCAGGTGAATCAGCTTTTGCTCGCAGGCGGAGTTGCTGCGAATAAAGGTCTTCGGGCTTCTTTAGAAAAGAAGTTTGGAAATAGAGCTGATATAAAGCTTATTATTCCGCCATTATCTTTATGCACAGATAATGCAGCGATGATAGCGGCAGCAGGAAGTGTCCTGTTTGATAAAGGACACTTCGCCGGTCTGGATTTAAATGCAAATCCCGGTTTAGATATTACTATCCACAACGATAAATAAATAGGAAAAAGTCCCCGACAGCATAGGGGGCTTTTTCTGTGGATAAAATCATTCATTTCAGAATTTTATGTTGGTAATGTGGATAAAATCAGCTTTAATTGTGGATAATGTGGAAAAGTCTGTGGAGAGTACATATAACTGCGTTTTTCTTGTGATTATCTTTGTGGATAATAAAAAAGACTGGCAGTGACTATTCTACCAGTCTAAAAGTTATGAATATTCTCTTAATACTCTTCAGCTAAAAGCGTCCATTCTTCCATCAATTCTTCCAGCTTTGCTTTTGCTTCATCTGTTTCATTTGTTATTTCCATTACCTTTTCATGGTCCTGATAAACATTCGGATCACATAAAAGCTGATCATTAGCATCTATGACTGTTTCTAAGTCTTCTATGTGTTCTTCAATTTCTTCCATTCTTCTTTTTCGCTGGCGTTCGAGCTTTTTAGCTTCTTTATCCTGCTGATAATTATTTTTGTCCTGCTTAACAGGCTGCGATGCGGTGGTGTCAACTTGCTTATTAAGTGCAAGCAATTCCTCCTGCTCCTGCTTTTTTTCTACATAATAATCATAATCGCCAAGATATTCAGTTGCCCCGCTTCCAGAAAGTTCAACTACTTTTGTTGTAATTCTGTTGATAAAGTAGCGGTCATGAGAGACGAAGAGAATGGTCCCGGGATAATCGATCAATGCATTTTCAAGAATTTCCTTGCTGTCAAGGTCCAGGTGGTTTGTAGGCTCGTCCAGTATTAAAAAATTGGATTTCTGCATCATAAGCTTTGCAAGTGCGAGCCGGGCCTTTTCACCGCCGCTCAGTGTTGAAACCGTTTTAAGCACATCATCGCCGGAGAAGAGAAAGTTCCCAAGTATGGTCCTGATTTCTTTTTCCGGTTTCAGCGGGTATTCATCCCATAATTCGTTCAGGACTCTTTTGTTGCTTGTGAGCTCTGCCTGTTCCTGATCATAGTAGCCAATTGTCACATTGGAACCGTACTGAATCTCCCCTGAAAAAGAAGGGATTTTTTTGATGATGGTTTTAAGCAATGTGGACTTGCCGATTCCATTTGGGCCTACTAGTGCAATGCTGTCGCCTCTTGCCAGCCGCATTGAAATATTCTCGCTGACTTTCTCTTCGTAGCCTATAGCTAATGAATGTATATTTAACACCTCATTGCCCGACTGACGCTCGATGTCAAATCCAAAGGAAGCCGATTTCTCGTCTCCAAGCGGCCTGTCCATCACGTCCATTCTGGCCAGTTGCTTTCTGCGGCTTTGTGCCCTTTTGGTTGTGGAGGCCCGGGCGAGGTTTCGCTGAATGAAGTCCTGCAGCTTAGCGATTTCTTCCTGTTGTTTTTCGAATTGCTTCATCTCTTTTTCAAAATTAGCCGCTTTTTGATCCAAATAGGAACTGTAGTTTCCTGGGTACTTTCTTATTTGGTGGCGGGAAATCTCGTAAACCTGGGAAACGACCTTATCAAGAAAGTAGCGGTCATGTGATACGATTAAAATGGCACCGCTGTAGCTCTGTAAGTATTGTTCGAGCCAAGATAACGTTTCTATATCAAGATGGTTGGTAGGCTCATCCAGAATTAAAATATCAGGCTTTGTGAGCAGAAGTTTACCAAGGGCGAGCCTTGTTCGCTGTCCGCCGCTCAATGATGAAATTTTAGTATCATAGCCCATTGAGCTGAAATTGAGTCCATGGAGAATGGAACGGATATCTGCTTCATATTGATAGCCGCCATTTTCTTTGAAATCAACCTGAAGTTTGTCGTAATCTTTCAATACGCGTTCATAGGCATCAGAATTATTTAGGATATCAGGATCTGCCATTTGTTCTTCAAGGCTGCGAAGCTGTTTTTCCTGCTTTTGCAGATGACTGAAAACAGTCAGCATTTCATCCCAAATGGATAATTCCGATTCAAGGCCGGTATTTTGTGCCAGATAGCCAATGGTTACTTCCTTTGGCTTTATAATCTCACCAGAATCATACGTCATGTGTCCGGCAATTATTTTTAAAAGGGTGGATTTTCCTGCACCATTGCGTCCTACAAGGGCAATCCGGTCCCTGGTTTGTACTTCAAGCTTTATATTCGTTAAAATGGGATCAGCGCCAAAAATTTTTGCCAGCTGATTGACTTGTAATAGTATCATGTTCTTTCACCTCGGGTATAGAGTAAGTGTAACTCATTCATATATGTTCGGCAATAAAGGAGACAGGACTATAAGCACGCCTGCAGGGCATTAAATCATAAAAAAAGGTAAATAAATATGTGAAGAACCTTACAATGCACATACAAAGTAACGGAAAAATAGTGTATGATTTTGAAGAGAGGTGTTTTTAAATGGCGGATTTTACTCATTTTAATCAAGAGGGCAGGGCAAAAATGGTGGATGTCAGCGATAAGCCTGAGACGTCAAGGACGGCCATTGCTCAATCAAGTATTGCGGTGAATCAGGAGATATACGAGAAGATCACTTCCAACTCCATGAAAAAAGGGGATGTACTCGCTGTTGCACAAACGGCAGGCATTATGGCGAGCAAGAAAACATGGGACATTATTCCGATGTGCCATCCGCTGCCGCTAAAGGGTGTGGACATTTCATTTTCATGGAAAGCAGAAGAGGAAGAGTACGTTCTTATCATTACGGCTTCTGTTAAAACAAAAGGAAATACGGGTGTGGAAATGGAAGCGTTAACAGCAGCTTCTGTCTGTGCGCTGACCGTTTATGATATGTGCAAGGCTGTAGATAAAGGAATGGTAATCGGACCAACCTTTTTAATAGAGAAAACTGGCGGCAAAAACGGAGATTTTAAACGAAATTAATTCATCATAAGAAATGGGGATGGACGAATGGCCAATGAACCAATTAAGATACCGCAGGCAACAGCTAAACGGCTGCCTTTATATTACCGCTTCCTAAAGAATCTTCATTCCTCCGGCAAACAAAGAGTCTCATCAGCAGAGTTGAGTGAGGCGGTTAAAGTGGATTCTGCAACGATTCGCCGTGACTTTTCGTACTTCGGTGCGTTAGGGAAAAAAGGCTATGGATATAATGTGAATTACCTGCTGGGCTTCTTTCGGAAGACTCTTGACCAGGACGAGCTTACCAAAGTTGCTTTGGTCGGGGTAGGGAATTTAGGAACGGCCTTTCTTAACTATAATTTTCTTAAAAATAATAATACAAAAATAGAAGTGGCATTTGATGTGGATGAGAGCAAGGTTGGCACGGAAATCGGTGATGTGCCGGTCCATCATATGGATGACCTTGAAGAAGTGATTGTTAAAAATAATATTCAGGTGGCGATTTTAACGGTGCCTGCACCGCCTGCCCAGATGATTACTGATCGGATGGTGAATGCGAAAATAAAAGGAATCCTTAACTTTACACCTGCGAGGCTCACTGTACCGTCCTCGATTCGGATTCACCATATCGATCTGGCAGTGGAATTGCAGTCATTGGTTTATTTTCTGAAAAATTATCCTGAAGAAGTGTAAAAAAAATGAGCCTTTTGAGGGCTCATTTTTTCGTTTTAAAATGCTGACCAATCAAGCGGAGACCGGTGCCAAAATCAAATGTGGCAATTAGCATCAGAAAATAAGTAAAGAATCCCCAGGTTTCTTCCCGCTGGGTATTCTGTATGGCAATAAAGGTAAAAAGGCATCCGAGAAGGATGTAAATAAAGCCTGAAAACAAAGGTGTGCTTCTCATGATAATCCCCCAGTAATTTTAAAACTCCACAGCATTACGCTATGCTAGAAAAAGCTGATAAAGCTCTGCAAGTTTTCCATTTCCTTTAACCACTTTTGTATATTATCCTGATTCAGCTGAACAACCGCAACAAAGGTGTTCATCGCCACATGGGCAAAAATCGGCACGATGATCCGCTTCGTCTTGACATATAAAAAGGCAAAGGTGAATCCCATTGCTGAGTATAACAGTACATGTTCAGGCTCAAAATGGGCCAGAGCAAATATGACCGAGCTGATCAGGGCTGACAGGAAGAAGTTGAAGCGCTTGTGAAGAGAGCCAAAAATAACCTTTCTAAAGACGATTTCCTCAAGAATTGGCCCGATGACCGAACTGATTAAAATGACGATTGGCGATGCTTCAATAATCCGGATAATCTGCTGTGTATTTTCAGATCCCATTTCAATGCCAATCAGGTTTTCAATGCTTGCAGCTGTAGCTTGAGCAATCAGGGCCAAAAATATGCCTCCAATAGCCCAGCCCACAGAGCCTGCAACAGAAGAGGCATCCCTGTCCATTCCCCGTTTCATTTCTTTCCTTAGTAGTAGAAGCGTAATAATCAGCGTAATCGTGAAACTGATTACGAGCCAGTAGGCCACAGCCAGAATCTGCATATTCTCCGGATTCTTTCCGAGGGCATCGGCAGCTAATAAAACGAGCGGAACGCCAAACAAGCTTGAAAGCTGCATGGCAATATAGGCGATTAAAATAATCCAGTATTCCTTTTTCAAAGTGTTTTACCCCTTAATCTGAGTGTTGGAAACAAGTCCTAAAGCCATTGTACTCTTTATAAGGAGCGTCTTTCAAATATCAGCACCAAAGAGAGACCTGTTATGGTTAAAATGTGTGTTTCAGCAGCATCCTTAAGAGGTTGTCCGTGTCGAAAAATAGCGGGTAAGCGCGAATGAATTTTTTTATAAAAAATTTAAGCTTCACCCTTGCAAATAGAAAGGAGATTCATTAATATAATAATTGTGTTAGCACTCAAATAGAGAGAGTGCTAATAAATAAAAATATTTACATATTATTTGAGGAGGTTGTTTCACTTGTTAAAGCCACTAGGTGATCGAATCATTATCGAGCTTGTTGAAACTGAAGAAAAAACTGCAAGCGGCATCGTACTGCCGGACACTGCTAAAGAGAAGCCTCAAGAAGGCAAAGTTGTAGCTGTGGGAACTGGCCGCGTTCTTGAAAATGGTGAGCGTGTTGCCCTTGAAGTTGCTGACGGCGACCGTATCATCTTCTCAAAATATGCCGGTACTGAAGTGAAGTACGAAGGCAAAGAATATTTAATTTTACGTGAAAATGACATTCTTGCTGTAATTGGCTAATCGCCGATCAGTCGAAGATTATTAAAAGATAAAGCTAAAATTTTTGAGGAGGTTTTTTATCAATGGCTAAAGAGATTAAATTTAGTGAAGAAGCCCGCCGCGCGATGCTTCGCGGTGTAGATTCCCTTGCAAATGCGGTAAAAGTAACTCTTGGACCTAAAGGACGCAACGTGGTTCTTGAGAAGAAATTCGGTTCTCCATTAATCACGAATGACGGTGTGACAATCGCGAAGGAAATCGAACTTGAAGATGCTTTCGAAAACATGGGTGCAAAGCTTGTTGCTGAAGTTGCAAGCAAAACAAACGATGTTGCCGGTGACGGTACAACTACTGCAACCGTTCTTGCTCAGGCAATGATCCGTGAAGGCCTTAAGAACGTAACTGCAGGCGCTAACCCAATGGGTATCCGCAAAGGAATTGAAAAAGCGGTTTCTACTGCTGTTGAAGAGTTAAAAGCTATTTCAAAACCAATCGAAAACAAAGAATCCATCGCACAGGTTGCTGCGATTTCTGCTGCTGACAATGAAGTTGGCCAGCTGATCGCTGAAGCAATGGAGCGCGTTGGCAACGACGGTGTTATCACAATCGAAGAATCTAAAGGATTCACAACTGAGCTTGATGTAGTAGAAGGTATGCAGTTCGACCGCGGATATGCTTCTCCATACATGGTGACAGATTCTGATAAGATGGAAGCGGTTCTTGAAAACCCTTATATCTTAATCACTGATAAGAAAATCACAAGCATTCAGGAAATCCTTCCTGTACTTGAGCAGGTTGTACAACAAGGCAAGCCATTATTGCTTGTAGCTGAAGATGTTGAAGGTGAAGCACTTGCTACACTAGTAGTAAATAAGCTTCGCGGAACATTCAATGCAGTAGCAGTTAAAGCTCCTGGCTTCGGTGACCGCCGTAAAGCTATGCTTGAAGATATCGCGATCCTGACTGGCGGTGAAGTAATCACTGAAGAGCTGGGACGTGACCTTAAATCTGCTACAATCGATTCTTTAGGACGCGCTTCTAAAGTGGTTGTTTCAAAAGAAAACACGACGATCGTTGAAGGTGCTGGAGACAGCGCGCAAATCGGCGGCCGTGTGAACCAGATCCGCACTCAAATGGAAGAAACAACTTCTGAATTTGACCGTGAAAAATTACAAGAGCGCCTTGCTAAGCTAGCTGGCGGTGTGGCAGTGGTTAAAGTTGGTGCTGCTACTGAAACTGAATTGAAAGAGCGCAAGCTTCGCATCGAAGACGCCCTTAACTCTACACGTGCAGCTGTAGAAGAAGGAATCGTTTCCGGTGGTGGTGTTGCCCTTCTAAACGTATACAACAAAGTGGCTTCTATCCAGGCTGAAGGCGATGAAGCAACAGGTATCAATATCGTACTTCGTGCAATGGAAGAGCCTGTACGCACAATTGCACACAATGCTGGCCTTGAAGGTTCAGTTATTGTTGACCGCTTAAAGCGCGAAGCAGTTGGAACAGGTTTCAACGCTGCTACTGGCGAGTGGGTAAACATGATCGAAGCTGGTATCGTTGACCCAACTAAAGTAACTCGTTCAGCTCTTCAAAACGCTGGATCTGTTGCGGCTATGTTCTTAACAACTGAAGCAGTTGTTGCTGACAAGCCAGAAGAAAATGCTGCTCCTGCAATGCCTGATATGGGCGGCATGGGTGGAATGGGCGGCATGATGTAATCATCGCCCAAACCCCTTGATACATGAGGGTTTGATGAAAGTGTGGAGTGGAATGCTAACATCTTGCTAACATTTCTCACCTAAAATTAGAGGTTTCTCATGAGTTGTGCAAACTTGTGGGAAGCCTCTTTTTTTAATTCTTTTGTTTTTGTTTTCTCGCCATAATTCCTCTCTTCAAGTTGAAGAAGGAGCTTTACATTACATCTCGAATATCTAATGTAATTGAAAAACTAAAAGAAAGACTGGAGCTGGTTACAATGATAAAAGGTATCGGCGGGATATTTTGGAGAACAAAGAACCTGGATGCGGTGAAAAAATGGTACAGTGAAGTGTTAAAGATAGAAATAGATAATTGGAACGGGACTGTGATTACTTCCCAATTAGAAAATGAGACGATCTTTTCTTTCTTTTCTGAGGATGACAGTTATTTTCCTGCAGAACAACAAGTGATGTTAAATTTTCAAGTACATAATTTAGACGAGATGATTACACATCTTGAACAAATTGGTGTACCTCTTGTTAAGGAAAAAGAAGTTAGTGAGTTTGGAAAATTTATTTGGATTGAAGATCCTGAAGGCCGGCTGGTCGAGCTTTGGGAGAAATAGCGTATTTAAAAACAAGAGACATAGGGACAGGCACATTGTCCCAACCCCTAAACTGCTTATAACGCCAAAAAAGGAATTCCTATCTGGAAATTCCTTTTTTAAATAGTATACTTCTTTCGAAAGACAGCACCGCTGCTTTATTCTTTATCATGACCCCCGCCAAATGCTTCCGGAATCATCGTAAAGCCTTCAATCACGGTATCTTCTTCCACCTCGATCATCAGGTAACGCTTGCCGTCAAAGTTAATTTGTCTTACATATCTAAGATCCTGCGGGCAGATGGATATGTTGGCTGCCTTTGTGCTGATTTTGATTGATTTTGAATTGTATTTAGGCAGGACGCTGCTTGCCTTTATTTCATATTTGTCATCATCAATGATCTTTTGATAAGCGGATTGGACCTTTTCAGAATCAATGTCTTCGATGCCGCTCACCTTTAAAACATGTTCTATGTCTTTGGAATCCAGCTTCGGTGGTTCATCCTCTTCGTTTTCCACGATCATCCGGTTTATCTCTTCATATACGCTGGAAAGTGTTGATGTGCTAAGCTGATCTCCCGTTACGTCTTTAATAATTTCTTCAAAAACGATTTTATCATCCTGTGCCGTCATTGTTTCTTCCCCGTTTAACACGTCCTCAATGAACTGGTGGTCGGGCTCATGGACCTTGCCTGCAGAATACAGGACGTGATTGACATCAGCCGCGTGATCGGTGAAGCAAGGGAATAGGAACCCTGAAATGGGAGACTTGAGGTTGATAATCGGATCAACGGTAAAATGATATTTAAATTCCCTTTCAACATAATCAAAAAGCAGTTCTTTCTTCGGTTCCTGCGTGTTATTGATGCTGCAGAGAATAAAGGGATGAGAATAAACGGCATCCCGTTCACTTTCCTCGGCCTCTGGATTGCGGCGCTTCATAGGCTTTAGATACTCTCCTCGAATGAACGTAACAACAATATCTTTTTCATATTGCCGGACTCCCAGCATTTTGCCGACAATCTGAAGCATTTGTTCCGTCCAGCCCTCAGCATCATTGGTCAGCAGCCCTTGATGAAGGATGAGCTGACTGCTGTTTTCCGCATCCCTCTGAAACTTTAATTCAAAGAGCTTTTCATCCAATTGGCCGCCCAGCAGCTTTTTGAAGTTGTCCATAAAGAGCTCCTGCTGATCCTGATCCAGCATTTCAAAAGGCTGGCTCTCATAATGATATATCTCGCTTGATTCCTTCATAATATAGACGTTAAAAATATCTGAGATCTTTAGTAAGTCATTATTTAATTTAAATTGTTTCCGAATCTGTGCAATGTCTTTTTTGTTCACGGTTAAAATCCACTCCTAAACTGCCCAATATGCATATCTACTAGAATAACAAAATACATCCGCTCTATAAATTATTATTTATTTTCGTTTTTTTATAAGGGGTTTATTAATGGAAATTTGGAAGAGGGGAAGTGACTGTGGAATTCTGGTATTCTGCCAGCATTGAGGGGATAAAAAGAGGCTTCTCATAAGCTGGCCAAAACTTATCGGAAGCCTTTTTACTTTATCGAAAAGGGTTGTTTACTAAGGAGATTATTTTTTCTGCACCGCATGTATACCTCTGGATAGCAGCCGATCCGATTCATCTAAGAATTGTACGGATTGCCGTGTTGTTTCTTCATTTTGGAGCAATATAGATTTATAGGCTTCTGTCACCTGCTGAAGCTGCCTATTTAAAGCATTCAATTTATTGATGAAATCAAGGACATTATTTTCCCCAATAGTGGATGGAAGGGATGGCTGGAGCCCGTTAGCAGAGGATTGAAGCTTAGAGAGTGCCTGTTCTATATCGCTTATCATTAGCTTAATCTCAGTATCCATTCTCGATACCTCCTCATTATTTCTTCGACCTCTCTGCTGCAAGCTGTGCTTCCAGGGAAGCGATTGTTTGTTTGATAGATTCGATTTCCTGCTGGATCTGCTGCAGCTTCCGGCTTATAGCTGAAAACACCTCATGAAACTGATTTGACTCAATTTCAGTGTAACTCGTGAGCATTTGATCAAACCGGATATCCTCAAATTCATCTGCCAGCTTTCCCTGCCAGGTAAAAGGGGAAAGATCCGGCTTTGTGACGGTATGCCGATAGTGGTTAAACTCCTGCTGTTTTCCTTGGAGCTCCCCCTCACAGGCCAGCAGTCTCTGCAGATCCCTTTGTTTCTTCGCCAATAAACTGTAGTAATATCCTAAAGCCATGAATATTCACCTCTATATACTGCCAATTTCATATTATTAAATCGGGTAAAAAGAATCCATTTTACTATATCACAGGGAAATAATGTAATAATGATACATTTTTCTTATTTTAGACATTCTGTCGACGGGTATTTATTACTGTTTTATACAAAAGTGTAAAAATAATCCTATTCGTAATAAAATTACTCTAATTTTTAGTGTAAAGTATAAAATATGGAAAATTCTAGTGAGGGACTCTCTGAAGTGCCTCTATTCCAATTGTCGAATGGCAGGAGGCGATTTATACTGAAGGTATTAGATGCAAGGGAATTGCATAGCGGATTGAAGGAGCTTTACTCCAGTCTCGACTCCTTAGAAGAGCAGATAAGAAACATTGCGCGTGATGTAGAAGGAATCACCTCGCTTGAGGACTCCTTCTGTGGAGAGGGAGCAGCTGCTATTCAGGCTTTCTTCCAGGAATGTCATTCTCCTTTTCTCTTATTTTTTTTGGGTTTTCTTGCAGACTATCAAAATACTTTAAAAAGAATACTTTCTTCCCTTCAGATGCTCGAGCCGGCAAGCAATGGATTCATCCGCCAGAGCTTTTTGGATGGAGAAGCGGCACAGGGCCTGGTAAAAACAGAATCTATCACCACTAGCCTAACAGAAGAGACCAATGCGGTGATGCAGAAAGTTTCTGATATTGTCAGTCTCCCTCACCTGCAGGATGGGGAGTTTTCGGCACATGTAAGGAGAGCGGAACTTCACCGGCGAAATACGGTTGATGATCTTATGACTTTTGATAGCCAGCAAACACTGGCACTTGATCCAATTGAGCAGGATCTACATTTGATGCAGACATACATCGATGAAATTTCCAGCCTCTTTCAGAGTGGAAATCTCAGCATTTCCGGCTATTCCGTCAGGCAGCTTCAATCCAGCCCAATCTATGGAGAGCTTTTAGAAGGGATCAGGCATAAAGCAGGAAATTCCATGCGTTCTCCGGAATTCTTTAGAGAACTCGGCGTAACTGCTCTAGGTCAGATTCTGCCGCCCGGCGATTATTCCATCTGGGCTATCTGGAAGAGTACCTACGAAAGAAAGACCATCCGCTATCAGTTAACAGCCATGAAGGCCTTAGCAGAGCTAAACAGTAACGAAATCAGCCCGGAGGAATTCGCCTCCCTGAGCGGCAGAGAGATCCTGACTGTTAAAGTCATAGATGAGTATGGAACCATCAGCCGTAATGAGGGCGGCAATTTCTATCTATATGAAGATGGCCGGATCGTAAGAGAATTCGACAGTGAAAAAGGAACAGCCTATGAATTTGTCGACTCCATTCCAGAAGACCGCGTGGGAGGAGTTCGGGAACTGGACTCCATAGCTGACGGAACCCCGCTTGAAATACTCGAATACCTGTCGCTCGCGGCTGTTGTCAGAAAACAAGGAACCAAGGTCATTCGGAAAAGCATCAATAAGGCGGACTTTGATGCACTTGTTAGGATATTGAAAGAGGAAAAGGGTAATGTGGTCTTGCCGGGGAGGAAGACTGGTAAGGGTACGGGTAAAACTAGACCTTCATGGAGACAGTCTGAAAATGATGTAGGAAAAGAATATCCTGGATATCGTGACCAAGTTTCATTTAAGGAAGGTAATGAAGTAAGTCATGGCACTAAAAATAGTTCAAGACCAGATTTTTATATTAATGGTCATAGCATAGAAGTTAAGAATTATAAAGTGACTACATCTTCTGGTAGAAGTAACTTAATAAGAAATGTGTCAAAGCAAATAAATAAGCGGATAAGTGATTTACCTGAGCAAACAAGGCAATCTGTTATTATTGATGTTAGGGGTCAAATTATCACAAGGGATATTTTAAGAGACATTAAACAAAAAATAAATGAAAGAACAAATGATGCAGCAGATATAATTTTTAAAATGGATCAGAGGTGAAAGTTAGATGGCAGTAGGAATATTAGTAGATTGTTTTTATTACGAATTAGGTCATAGCGATTTTGTACATTCATTTTTTTCAACAATCTCATATCATTTAGAAAAAGAAGGATGGGGTACAAAATATCCTTTATTGATGAATGAGCTATATAATGACGAACTAAACTGGGATGATGTTTCTGTTGTAAAAGCTAATCTAATTGAAATTGAAAAGGAATTATCAAAGCACTCTCCAGAACAAGTTATATGGGATATTGATGACTTATCACAAAAACCACCGTGGGGGGATAAAATAAGTCCAAAAGTAACTAGTCTAGCGAATTATTTTGCAACAACTGATGGGAAAACATTTTTTGAGGTACTACGTACAGCACTTGATGTAGCAGAAGAAGATAAATGTGATTTGAAAATTCACAAACTATAACTTTTCTTATCCATGGGACGCTAACCCATGGTTTTTTTTACGATACGGAGTGCCGAATAAAACAAACTTTATTCAGATAATATACCTAAACATTCAGATAATATACCTAAACCTTGTAAGCTCTATGATTTTAACAAATTATTTAGTCCGTTCATCCTCTTTAAAATGTATGTAATCTATACTATTGTCAGCTTTAACAGAGTTGAACAGGAACGAAATCAGCCCGGAGGAATTCAGTTCTCTGAGCGGCAGAGAGATTCTGACTGTTGATGTCATAGATGAGTATGACATCTGCAGCGAGAATCAGGGCGGAAAGTTTCATCTATACGAGGACGGCCGGATTGTCCGGGAATTCTATGGAGAAAAAGGAAAAGCCTACGAATTTGTCGCCTCTATTCCGGAAGACCGCGTTGGAGGAGTGAGGAACTGGACTCCATAGCTGACGGAACTCCGCTTGAAATACTCGAATACATGTCGCTCGCGGCTGTTGTCCGAAAACAAGGAACCAAGATCATACGGAAAAGCATCAATAAGGCGGACTTTGATGCGCTTGTCAGGATATTGAAAGAGGAAAAGGGTAATGTAGTCTTGCCGGGGAGGAAGGCTGGTAAGGGTACGGGTAATAAGATAGATTCAGATACAATAAAAAAATATATTAGAGATATAGAAGGGCGAACAGGCAGAGAGTTACCTAAAAACCAAATAGAGAAGTTGAAGGAAGCCTTATAGAACAGGATCACCAGCAAATTCGCTATTTAAAGGAGGTAAAAAATAATGGGCTACGAATCTATGAAGGCAAATCAAGAAAATAGTTTTTATCGAGTAACTGAAAATGAAATAAAAGAGGTTGAGAAGGAACTCGATTTAAAATTTCCTAAGGAGTTAGTTAATTTTTATATAGAGGTTGGCTATGGGTTTATTAAAGGTTCAGAATTTAATATAAATCGTATTATGGATCCTTATTCCGTAAGAGATTTTCGATTAAGAGTTAACGATTTTGAGTTTTATCCTGACATAGAAATCTATGATGAATTTGAAAACAACAAACTAATATTTTTTGAAGGTAGTGAATCAGCTTTAATGTCAATTGAATTGAATGAAAAGAATAGCAGTCCGGTTTACTATTATGATATTCAAATTGCGACTTCTCTTGAAGAATTTTTAAGAAAAATTGAAGAAAATGATAAATATTACTTGGAGTTACTAGTTGATTAAAAAACATAATAAAATGCATACCTTGATTGGCAATACCTTTCAAGGTTTTTCGTATAATATATCCCCAACATTCCCCCTCCAAATGTAGTGAATTTGCCCAAGCCAAACCCATTTCCACGCATATACAATAATGTAGGCATATACAGAGGAAATGGAGGTATGTAGGAATGTACCCTTACAGAGGCCCTTATCAGCCGCATGATCAGCGTTTTATTGGATTCTTTGGTCTGCCTTTTTTAGGCGGGTTAGCAGGAGGTTTATTGGGCACTGCTTTATTCTATCCGCGTCCATTTTATGGGTATCCGCCACCGCCACCGCCTTATTATTACCCGCGGCCTTGCTGTGGACCGGGATTTGGATATCCTTATTAATAGCTGTCAGGGGGAGCTCTTTAAAAATGCTTCCCTTTTTTAAGCCTGAAAGCACCGGAGTCACAATGAAAAGAAAAGGGCATATAGTAACATAAACCGTTCAAGGAATGGAGGAAATAATCTTGCCTGTTTCTGTCGTGTTTAATCAGATTAATGTGCTGAGCATGTCCTCGAATTCCATAATTGGTTCTGGCCAAAACAGCCAGCCTGACTGGAATGCCCAGGGGAAATTTAATTCCGGCAATGGAAATTTTGTGAATTCGCTTGTGCTGGGCTGTACCAATATTATTAATGATCCTGATGGGATTGATAACCCCATTACGCAGCCTGAAAATATCAACCCGCAGCCAACTTCGCAAATATAAGAAAAGAAGTGGATATATAAATGAAATGCATCGATATACAATTCAACAATATCAATATCACTTCGATGTCTTCGAATTCAGGCATCTTTACTGGAGAGAACAATCAGACAAATTGGCAGGTGAACAGGAAAAATAACTACGGTTTAGGTAAAATTGCAGGTTATCAAAACATGGCTGCCAATATTGTAAACGTTATTAACGATAATGACTGGATTGATGCGGACTTTTCCCAGCATCAACAGAGTAATAATCAGCCTGTTACACAAAGTTAACGGTGAACATCCTGCCATCTTCCCTAAGGTGGTTTTATTTTGCGTGGACTCTTACTTATGGAGCAAAAGAGATTAACGTAGTGGGCACTGCTGAGAAGTATACCAAAAATCCTTGGGAATTAAAGGGGCATACTTCTCTATGTTGACCAATAATCATAATAATAATGACAATAGGGATAGGGGGCTCTAGATGGCTAAGATCCAGTATAAGTCTATTAAAGTAAGGGCTGTTCATAATAGCTCCGGTATTTTTTACGGGGACAATATTCAATATAAATGGCGCAGTAAGGCAAAAAAATCGGACGGGTTTGGAAATATAAAAGGAAGCCGCAGTAAGATATCTAATAATATTACAGCGGCATCAAAAAAAGAATCTTAAATCTTTTTCCCCTCCTTCTGATTTTCCGCTGTTTCTTTCAGGACAAAATGGGTATTATGGGAAATTTCATTTTCTTGTCCATATACTGCTCCAAAGCCTGAATGGGTTTTACCGGCAGAACTCCAATAAAACTGCCGGTTCTTTCCCATAAATATGCCTGAGTTGTTTTCCAACAGATCTACATTAAGATTATTGAAGATAATCTTAGGAGATTTGGGTTTTCTCATCATTTTTTCCCCCAGCACTGTATGAAATAACAATATACTATGCATCTGTTCATAGAGAGTGCCAATTTAGATAAAGGATGAAAGGCATGAACCTAAACGAAGATACACTTTTAAAACTGCTCCAGGATATAGAGAATCGAATGGCCCGGCTGGAAAAAATCATCAGGGAAGACAATAAGAATGTGCACCTTGATATCAAAAATATACAGACCTTAAATTTAGATAAGCTAATCTATAAGTTGGATAAAGTGGATATTAAAGAACTAAGCGGAGCCTTAAATATTGGGAATACCTTTCAGACTAGCGATCTTCATTCTCCTGAAGAGGCTGCCATGGGGAAGAATCAGAGGAAAGCGGGTCATGAGGATATAATCATAAAAATTAATGGAAAACAGATTCCCTATCGTACTAACGATGAGAAGCCGGCAAAAACGAAGAAGATTTCACCCTTCGATTCTGAGTTTAAGATTGGAGATATTCATATCGGCACCATTGAAGATGCCTCCGCGGTCAATTTCGGCAACAACTTTCCTACTGATTTCAGGAGCCATAAGAAACATAATCAGGGGTTTGGAAATATTATCGGGGATCATCACGATATTCATGATATGAAGACTTTCATGAAAGAAAGAGAGGCGACAGAGGTTTATAATGAACATCAGGATGGCCGGGAACCTTCATGGGCTGAGGAAGCTGAAAATGAGGATGAGGCACATTAACTAAACACGAGAGTTAGAAAGGGTTTTTCATCAGGGTGTTAAGATGAAGAACCTTTTTGGTTTGGAGAAAGAAGATTAAGGTTAAATATGAATATTATGGAATTATAGTGAGATAACTAAATTATCGATTTTTGCATGTTTAAGCGGTTTATGTTACGCTGAAAAACGTATCTGCGGATAGGTTATTCCATAATTTTACAAATAATTAATGTATTGGAGGTGCTGAAAAGTTGATTGAGTTTAAAGAAGTAAACAAAGTCTTTCAGGACGGGTTCCATGCTCTAAAGGATATTACCTTTAAAGTGGAGGAAGGTGAACTGCTGGTTTTGATTGGCCCCAGCGGATCTGGAAAAACCACAACCATGAGGATGATCAACCGTCTGATTGAGCCGACAAAAGGGACAATTACAATTGAAGGAAAAGATATTTCAAAAGAAGATCCAGTCAAGCTTCGCCGGACGATCGGCTATGTGATCCAGCAAATAGGGCTGCTTCCGCATATGACGATTAAAGAAAATGTATCGCTTGTTCCAAGGCTGATGAAATGGAAGAAGGAAAAGTACATAGATAAAGTGGACGAGCTGATGAATATGGTAGGACTGGATCCGGAGGTGTTTGGCGAACGTTACCCTTCAGAACTGAGCGGCGGACAGCAGCAGAGGATCGGTGTTATCCGTGCGCTGGCAGCTGAGCCGAAGATCATATTAATGGATGAACCGTTCAGTGCATTGGATCCAATCAGCCGGGAGCAGCTGCAGGATGAGTTAGTCCGCCTACAGCGGGATATCCAGAAAACGATTGTATTCGTCACCCATGACATGGATGAGGCACTTAAAATCGCTGACCGCATCTGTATTATGAAAGATGGAGAGGTGGTGCAGCTGGATACGCCGGAAGACATCATCCGCAGGCCGGCTAATGAGTTTGTCCGAAGCTTTATTGGAGAAGACCGGCTTCAGGAAAGTGACAGCATTTCATTCCCTAAACTGACCAAATTAATGGTTTCAGCTGTCACAGCGGGTGAAAACCGCAGGCTGGCAGAATCCCTAAAGATGATGCGAAGCAAACGGGTTAACAGTCTCGTGGTTGTGGATAATCAAAATATTTTTCAGGGAATTGCCACCGTCTGGGACGTCCAGAGAAATTACAAAGATGAAGAGTTGAGGCTTAAAGATATTATGGATTCAAGCGTCGTGACACTTCAGCAAAATGATCCGGCGGAAAAAGCCTTTCAGCTTGTGAACGAATCTGTTTACGGCTTTGTTCCGGTTTTGGATGAACACAGAAAACTTTTGGGCATTGTGACCCGATCGAGTCTTGTAGAATATATGGTCGACGAGATCGTCGAATAAACAGGATAGGGGGTGTAGACGATTCTTAACTTAATCAGCAGCACGGCTGACGTTTTTGTAAACCGCTGGCCTATAATATGGAACTTAATTTTAGAGCATATGTATTTATCGCTTATTTCGATCGCCATTGCGATTTTAATATCTGTTCCTTTGGGCATTTATTTAACCAGGCATCGGAAAATAGCCGATTCTATTATTGGGATTGCAGGAGTTTTTCAGACGATTCCAAGTCTCGCACTTCTGGTATTTTTAGTCCCATTCATCGGAACAGGACAAGCTCCTGCCATTATTGCTTTAACCGTATATGGTTTATTGCCCATTCTCCGGAATACATATTTAGGCATTACTGGTGTTGAAAAGTCTGCCATCAACGCCGGGGTCGGAATGGGAATGACGAATCGCCAGGTCCTTTTGATGGTGGAGCTTCCACTGTCCCTGAGTGTGATCATGGGCGGGATTCGTACGGCGACTGTATTAATTATCGGCGTAGCGACAATTGCAGGCCTCATTGGGGCTGGCGGTCTGGGAGATCTGATTTTCCGCGGGCTGCAGACTTATAATACAGGCCTAATTCTGGCAGGTGCAATTCCATCTGCTCTATTAGCGATTGTTTTTGACTATTTGCTGAAGCTGCTGGAGACAGATGTGACTCCGCAGGGGCTTAAACAAGGGCAGAAGACTAACCCAACTTTGAGCCGCTGGAGAAAATGGGTGGTGACTGCATTAATATTAATCCTTCCTCTTTCCGCCTTTGCTGCCCAGCTCGGTGAAACAGCCGGCGGAAAGGATACAATCACCATTACCGGCAAAAACTTCACGGAGCAGGAGATCATGGTTTACATTATGGGCCATCTGATTGAAGAGCATACAGATCTGAATGTGAAATATGAATCCTTCCTTGGCGGTACGGCACCTGCATTTGAAGGCGTTAATAGCGGAAATTATGATTTATATATGGAATATACGGGAACAGCCTTGCTGAGTATTTTAAAAGAAGAAATGATCAGCGATCCAGACAAGGTGTATGACCTTGTAAAAGAGCGCTTTAAGGCTGATTATGATTTGGTCTGGCTTGAACCATTCGGTTTTAATAACACCTATACACTGACTATAAGAAAAGAAGATGCTGATAAATGGGGTGTTAAAACCATCTCAGATTTAGCCAAGAAATCATCGGAGCTGTCTCTAGGCTCGGAGCCGGAATTCCTGGAGCGTCCAGATGGATATCCCGGCCTTGCAGATACTTACGGATTTGAATTTGGCGGAACACAGGCCATGGACTCCGGTATTATGTACAGTGCCATCAAGAATGGCGAAGTGGATGTCATTGACGCCTTTTCCACTGATGGCCGCATACCGGCATTCAATCTGCAGGTCCTTGAGGATGATAAAAAATTCTTCCCTCCGTATTATGCAACCCCTGTTATCAGGGCTGATACGCTGAAAGAACATCCTGAAATTGAAGAAGCGTTGAAGATGCTTGTTGGCAAAATTGATAATGAAAAAATGCAGGAGCTTAATGCAAGAGTTGATATTGATAAAGAGCAATATGAAGATGTGGCGGTTGATTTCCTGAAAGAAGAGGGATTGATTGACTGATATGATAGGGCTGCGGCAATGCCGCGGTCCTTTTTTTATGAAACATGCGTCAGGGACCCGTTTCTCCTTATTGATGTAAACATGTCAATTTACCAGACAAAAAGTGGATTAGCTATTGTTACAAACATATTAAACATGTTAATATCGAAATATTAAAAAAATTATAAAAATACTAGGGGGAGTTTTTGATGAAAAAGATGTTGGCCATCCTGGCAAGCAGTGCATTACTGATGCTTGCTGCCTGTGGTTCAGGAAGTGAGGAAACCAGCGGGGAAGCCTCAGAAAAGAAAACGGTTAAAATCGGCATCACCCAAATTGTCGAGCATCCATCCCTGGATTCTGCGAGAGAAGGATTTATTGCCGCACTCAAAGATGCGGGCTATGAAGAAGGAAAAAACCTTAAAATTGACTTCCAGAACGCCCAGGGGGATATGAACAACAATATGTCCATCGCCCAGAACCTGGTAGCGGACAAGAATGATTTAATCCTGGCGATTGCTACTGCGAGTGCACAATCAGTTGTACAATCCACAAAGGATATTCCGATCCTTTTTACAGCCATCACTGATCCTATTGGAGCTGAGCTTGTGGAAAGCTTGGAAAAACCGGGCGGGAATGCAACTGGTACATCTGACACACATCCGGATGCCATCAAAAATACAATTGACTCTATCAAAACATTTGTACCTGATGCTAAGAAGGTCGGCATCATATACAATGACGGGGAACCAAACTCAGTAGTAAATGTTAAGCATGCAAAAGAAGCTATCGAGGCGGCAGGTCTGGAAGCGGTTGAAACGACGATCTCAACAAGCTCCGAGGTGAAGCAGGCTGCTGAATCCTTAGTGGGACGTGCTGACGTGTTTTACATCCCTAAGGACAATACAGTCGTATCTGCCCTTGAATCTGTGCTGAACGTCGCCAATGAAAAAGACATTCCGGCTTTTGTGGGAGAAAGCGATTCGGTTAAACGGGGCGGCTTTGCCTCCTACGGATTTGAATATCATGATCTGGGATACTCCACAGGCCAAATGGCTGTTGAAATCCTTGAAGGCAAAAAGCCGAGTGAAATTCCTGTCGGCTACCCGGAAAGCCTTGAGCTTGTAATTAACAAGAAAGCAGCTGAGGAACAGGGGATTACTTTGACAGAGGACATGCTGAAGGATGCTAAGGTGGTTGGGGAATAAATAGGTTGTTAAAAGATACAGCGATTCAGCTGTATTTTTTTTTGCTTAGTGCAACCCGAAATTTATTACGGAAAATGATTCCAAAGAACTACATGATTTGGAAGGGGGATTTTAGGGAAATTAAGGGCTCACTAAAGCTTAATTAAAATCTACGTGAAAGGGTAATTTTACCTATAAAATACAAGCGGGGGTTTATAGATTTATAGGAATAAAACCACAGACATAATTCGACACGGGCTTATCAGCGATTTGACGAGTTTTGACTGCCATGATAGTAATTAATAGGTATAAAATTTATATTTATAGTTTGGATGAATAACAATAAATAGTAAAAACCTATGAAAAAAATACCAATTCAGGTTTAAGTATCTAAAAAGCGGGTATTAGTGGGTATAAATAACTGTTTTGTTATTTTCTGCAAGTAAGTAATTGACCTTTGCATTGTGTATTTTTACAATAATAGTAACCTATTGAAAAGGAGAGATTTGAATGTCAGGAGTTATTCGCGTTACACCAGCAGAATTAGTAGGCATGTCTAACCGTTATAATGGAGAAAGCAGCCAGGTTGGGGATCAGATTGTCCGTTTGGATAATATGATTCGTGAACTGGAAGGTGCATGGGAAGGGGAAGCAAGCAGAGCGTTTGCTGAACAATACCAATCTTTAAGACCTTCATTTGTTCAAATGCAGCAATTATTAGAGGATATTTCTGCTCAGCTTAATAATACTGCAAGAGCTCTTGAAGATGCTGATAACCAGATCGCTGGCCAAATTCGCGGTTAATTAGATCTGAATCAATTAAGTGGAGAAGGAGCGCTGCATTCACCAGATGAAAAGCGCTCTTTTTTTGGTACTAAATTAGCAAATTTTCACTTTGGTAATTTGTCTAGCTA
>NZ_NPDG01000156.1:0-28466 GCF_002272225.1 Bacillus sp. 7894-2 | reverse complement strand
CTCCCAAAAAGGCAAAAAACGCCTTTCCGTCAGGCTCGTCTTGTGCTTGTCGGGGGTGATCGAGGCGCTTCTGCTTTTCTAGTGAGGTGTTGAACATGTACATAGAATTAACAATTGATCTGAAAAATTATGAAGTTGAACTTTTTGATCTCCGTCTATCTAACTATCACTCTGTTAAAAAAGTAGTGGATATTGTTTGGCAAGCTAAGTCTATTCCTCAGCCGCCCCGGGAAGGATATTGGGTCAGAATTCCCAACAAGCAAATGATTCTGTCAGGAAACGATAAGCTGGCAGAAAAGGGGATTACCACTGGGGACCGTTTCGAAATTTTATAAAGGAGCATTTAAAAATGTCAGAAAAGAGTCAAACCTACCTTGAAGAGCAGCTTGAAGCGGTTGTCGAAACAGATCATCAATCCCTTACTATTCTTTTCCAAAGAGAGAAAATTAAAGCTGATGCTGCTGCGGAATTGGAATTGCTCCAGGCGATGGAATCAGCTATTAAAAGGGATATCCATTTAACAGAGGATGAACTGCGCCTCGTCCTGCAAATTCCCTCAAATTACTTAACCTTTTCCAAATTAAAAAAGAAAGACCAAAGAAGCAGATGGATTTTCTCTTCGCAGCTTCTGAAGCTTGTGAAAAGTCATCCGTATTCCAGGCTGCATCTCATCATCTGTCCTGAAAACATTGTGGCGGATGAAAGCCTGTCACCTCATTTGCTTCATTATGGTGTAAGTGAAAGCCTTCCGCCCTATGAAACCAATCAGGAAAAACTCTGGATGGAATTGAAAGCGACCATCGCTTCTGCTGTAGATGGAAATCGTGCCTTCCGGGATTACCTTAGCCTTCATGAAACCATTGAATTGTCGCCCGCAGCGGCAAGTGTCATTAAGGCCAAGGATGAAAATGAATTGTCAGACGTCATCAGGACTAATATAGAAATGCTTGAAAAGAAAGATAAGGAATATGCCAAGATTCCGCAAAAAAAGTGGAAAGCCACAAGATATTCGGCATGGGGTCTGCTGATTGCTTTAGTGCCTTTCGTTGCTTTCAGCCTATACTCCCTTATCTTTACTCAGCCAAAACAGGCAGCTTTTATTAATAGCCAGGAGCATTTCCTGAAAAGCCAATATAGTGAAGTTGTGACCGAGTTATCCAATTATGATATTGATCAGATGCCAAGGGTGGTACAGTACGAACTGGCACAGTCCTACATAATAAATGAAGCATTGACAGAAGACCAGAAAGAGAATGTCCAAAATACAATCACCCTGCAGACGGATCCCCTTTACTATCATTACTGGATTCACATCGGGAGGGGAGATGCCAAAGAGGCTCTCGATATCTCGAGGGATCTTGAGGATCGGGATTTAATTCTGTTCGCATTGCTTAAGTACCGTGAAGTTGTCAAAGCGGATGATAGCCTTGAATCCGATGAAAAACAGCAGAAAATCGACGAAATTCAAGCAGAGATTGATGAGTATTTAGAGGAACAGAAAGCTCAGGAGGAAGAGGAGCAGCGTCTTCAGGATGAGCAAAGCAGCAGCGAAAATAATGAACAGGCAGTAAACCAGGAGTCTGAACAAAAAGCTGCTGAAGAAGAAAAGCCTGCAGATGCAAAGGCAGCTGAAACATCTGCTGAAAAGCCTGCCGAGAAGAAGGAAGAGGCAGAAAAGACAAAGCCAAATTAAGATAGACAGGAGGTGGAGAGATGGAACAGTTATGGTTGTTTTACAGCGATTACTGCCAGCAGCTGTCTATGCCAATTGAAAAAAGCGGCAGGATCACCATCGGTCCTGAGCTCGAACAGCTGGTGACAATAAGGGAATTTCCTTTTACAAAAGGAATTGTGTCCATAGAAAAGCACGACAGCTTCTATGAAGTTAGGCAGAATGAGTCGGTTCTCGGAAGGCTGAACGATGGAGAACCCTTTCACATAAATGATGCGGGGGAAATCCTGACGATAATAGTAACCTCTGAAGCCCTTAAAAGCCAAACCTACTACTCCGGCTATCAAAGGGAAATAGAGATTTCCTCTGATAATCCGGATGCTTCCATTTATAAAAAGAACGGTATTTTAATGGAAGCCAGCCAGTCTTTTGATCTGATAAGAACCAAAAAGGGCTGGATGGCAGAGCCGGGTTCAGGACAGCTTTATATAAACGGAAAAAGAGTTGAAGAGAGGACCTTCCTTGAAATGGGAGATGTGCTGTTCTTCCCCTTTATGTCTATAAGAATAATAGAAGAGGATCTTTTCCAGATTGATAGCTTTGAATACTATGAATCAAAGCTTCCCATTACCATCAGGCCGCAATCTGAGATGGCAAAGAAATATCCGCTCTACCGGAGAACGCCAAGAATGATCTATGAAATGCCGGATGAGAAGGTTTCCCTATCCTT
This sequence comes from Bacillus sp. 7894-2, assembly GCF_002272225.1. Taxonomy (NCBI): domain Bacteria; kingdom Bacillati; phylum Bacillota; class Bacilli; order Caryophanales; family Bacillaceae; genus Bacillus; species Bacillus sp. 7894-2. The sequence goes on along the minus strand of NZ_NPDG01000156.1, from coordinate 26,064 downwards.
TCCATCACAGGAGCCGGATGATTCAGGCAGGGGATTATGGCTGATTATCATGCCGCCGTTGATTATGCTGGTTGTAATGGGTATCGTGGCTTTGGTTCAGCCAAGAGGGATTTTTATTATCATTTCCATGGTCATGTTCATGACCACTTTAGTGACTTCCACCGTCCAGTACTTTAAGGACAAAAGCAATCAAAAAAAGCGGAAAGAGCGCAGACATCGGGTTTATACTGCCTATCTGGAAGAGAAGCGAAAAGAGCTGCAGGCATTGTCTGACCAGCAGAAGCATGTTCTGGAATTCCACTTTCCGTCTTTTGAGAAAATGAAATATTTTACGGGCCATATATCTGACCGCATTTGGGAGCGGCCTCTGCAGAGCTTTGACTTCCTTCAATTCAGACTGGGTACCGGAAATGTGCCTGCGAGCTATGAAGTTAAGGTTAGCTCAGGGGATATGTCAAACCGTGAAATCGATGATCTTCTTGAACAGTCACAGCAAATGGAGAAAGTGTATAAGGAAGTTAAAAATGTGCCTGTGGTGGCTGACCTTGCCAAGGGGCCAATCGGGCTGATCGGAAAAGAGTCGGCTGTTAAAAATGAGATACACCAGATCATTGGGCAGCTGGCCTTTTTTCACAGCTATCATGATGTGCGGTTCGTATTTATTTTTAATGAAAAAGAATATAAAAAATGGGAATGGCTCAAATGGCTTCCGCATTTCCAGATGCCGCATGCACATGCAAAAGGGCTGATATATAACGAACAAACGAGGGACCAGCTGCTGTCTTCCCTTTATGAAATCCTGCGTGAAAGGGATTTAGATGAAAATAAAGAGAAGCAGGTGTACTCGCCTCATCTCGTGTTCATCATAGCCAATCATCAGCTTATTGCAGATCATGTGATTCTGGAATATTTGGAGGGTGACCACTCCAATATGGGAATCTCCGTAATCTTTGCAGCAGACTCAAAGGAAAGCCTGCATGATAATATTCAAACCCTTGTCAGATATGTCAATCAGGAAGAGGGGGACATTCTGATTCAGGACAAAAAAGCTGTGAGCGTCCCATTTAAGCTTGATGCTCATCAGAAGAAGGGAAATGAGGAATTTTCCCGTCTGTTAAGAACGCTTGATCATCAGGTTGGAATGACCAATTCTATTCCAAATAGCGTTTCCTTCCTGGAAATGATGAAGGTTAAAGAAGTAGGGAAACTTCCGATCAAAGAGAACTGGCTTACAAAAGAGTCTTCCAAGTCCCTAGCGGTTCCAATCGGATTAAAAGGAAAGGAAGACCTGTCCCTTTTAAATCTTCATGAAAAGGCGCATGGGCCGCACGGGTTGCTGGCGGGGACAACGGGGTCGGGAAAAAGTGAATTCCTGCAGACGTATATTCTTTCACTTGCTGTTCACTTCCATCCCCACGAGGTCGCTTTCCTGCTGATTGACTACAAAGGCGGGGGCATGGCCCAGCCGTTTAAGAACATGCCGCATCTTCTGGGAACGATTACGAATATTGAAGGCAGCAAGAACTTCAGTTCAAGAGCGCTTGCCTCCATCAAAAGTGAATTGAAAAGGCGGCAAAGGCTTTTTGATCAATATCAGGTAAATCATATAAACGATTACACAGACCTTTATAAAAACAATATGGCAAAGGAGCCGCTTCCTCATCTGTTTTTGATTTCCGATGAGTTTGCGGAGCTTAAGAGTGAAGAACCCGAATTCATCAGAGAGCTTGTCAGTGCAGCCCGAATCGGCCGAAGCCTGGGAGTCCATTTAATTCTGGCCACCCAAAAGCCGGGCGGTGTCATTGACGAACAGATCTGGAGTAATGCCCGCTTTAGGGTGGCTTTAAAGGTTCAGGACACAGATGACAGCCGGGAAATCATTAAAAACGGCGATGCTGCTGCTATTACCGTAACCGGCCGCGGCTATCTGCAGGTCGGCAATAATGAAGTCTATGAACTGTTCCAATCTGCATGGAGCGGAGCCCCTTATCTGGAAGACTCTTCTGAGACAGAGGATGAGATTGCTATTGTAACCGACCTGGGTCTTGTTCCATTATCGGATGTAAATTCACGCCAAGGGAAGAAAAAAGGCGGAAAAACAGAAATTGAAGCAGTTGTGGAAGAGATTGAAGCAGCACAGTCCTCGATGGGCATTGCGAAACTTAGAAGTCCATGGCTTCCTCCTCTTGAAGGGCGCTTAAGCAGGAAGCTTTATCGCGCTGAGGAGAATAATGAAATTCATTTAGGAATGGTGGATGAGCCTGAGAAGCAGAGCCAGTATCCATTAAGCTATCAAATCATAGAGGATGGAAATGTAGGGGTGTTCGGCTCCTCCGGTTATGGAAAATCCCATACGATTATGACACTACTGCTAAGCATTGCCGAAAAGCGGTCTCCTGAAGAAGCACATTATTATATTTTCGATTTTGGCAATGGTTCACTCCTTCCGTTAAGGCAACTGCCGCATACGGCCGATTTCTTCCTGATGGATGAAGAGCGCAAAATTGAAAAGTTCATGAATCTGATCAAGGATGAAATTGCCCGCAGAAAGCTATTATTCCAGCAGCAGGAAGTCAGCGGAATTAAGATGTACAATTCGATGAGCAATGAAAAATTGCCGCTCGTCTATATCACATTTGATAATTTCGATTTAGTAAAAGAGGAAATGCAGGAGCTTGAAACGCAAATTAATCAGATTGCCAGGGATGGACAGTCACTCGGCATCTATATGATTTTCGCCGCGACACGGATCAATTCTATCCGGCAGTCGCTCATGAATAACCTCAAAACAAAAGTGGTCCATTATCTGATGGACAGCAGCGAGGCTTACTCCGTTCTGGGAAGGGTTCCGTTCGCACCTGAGCCAATACCGGGAAGAGCCATTATTAAAATGGAAGAGGCCTATTTTTCACAGGTATTCCTGCCGGCAGAGGGCAGGGACGATTTCGAAATCATGGAATCGATCCGGGCCGACATTCAGGAGCTGAAGGAGAAATACAAAGACTGCAGTCAGCCTGAAGAGGTACCGATGCTTCCGGCAGAGCTTAATACGGTTAACTTTACCCGTTACACTGGAGGAGAGACTCAGCCTGGACTTGTACCAATTGGACTGGATGAAGAATCCGTCAAACCTGTGTATGCAAACTTCAATAAAACGAAGCATTGCATAATCCTTGGGCAGGCCCAAAAAGGAAAGACAAATGTTCTTAAGCTCATGATCAATCAAATGCTGGCTCAGGGTGCTGAATCTGTCGGTATTTTCGATTCCTTTGACAGAGGATTATCATCCTATGCGAGTGAGGAAAAGTCAGTCTATATCGAGACAAAGGAACAGATCAGCGATTGGGCAGCAAAGGCGGAAGAACAGTTATCCCAAAGGGAAAAAGAATATCTTAATGCAATCCAGCATGGCAATACAGATATAGCCTTTTCGCCCATCGTGCTGGCTGTGGATGGATACTCCCGTTTTGCACAGACATTGGATAACAGCCTGCAGGAGAGAATGGCAAGGCTGATGAAAAATGGAAGCCATCTTGGCTTTAGTGTCATCGTGACAGGCAGCAATAATGAACTGACGAAAGGATACGATTCCTTAACGGCAGAAATCAAACAGATCCGCCAGGCGGTCGTTCTGATGAAAAAATCAGAGCAGACACTCTTTACCCTTCCATACGACCGGAAAGAGGCAGAGATACAGCCGGGATATGGTTATTACGTTATAAACGGAAAGGAATTAAAAATTCAAATTCCTTTATGTGCCACTGAAAGGAAGGTCTTAGCATGACAGCCAAAACAAAATACATCGTGAAAATGGTTTTGGTGATGCTTCTGATTATCGCCGCGCCAGCCATCTTTTTTGGCACCATTGGCGATAATCCTCTGCTGGTCAGGGAGAATGCCACAAGAACCATAGCAGTTGTTAATGAAGATACAGGCGCTGACAAAGAAGATAAATCTCTTGATTTTGGAGAGGAAATAACATCAATTCTCGAAGACGGTTCACAATATGAGTGGACTGTCATAGGCAGAAGTGCTGCAGAAAATGGCTTGAGAAATACCAAGTATGACGCAGTCGTTTATATTCCTTCCAACTTTTCAAAGAACATCATGTCCTATGAAAGCCAGCAGCCTGAAAAAGCAAATTTTGAATATACCGTTCAGAACCAGCTGAACTCACTTAATCGGGAAAAGGTTCTGCGTGAGATCCAGACAGCCACCAACCGTGTGAATGGAAAGATTTCAACCTTGTACTGGACCTATGTATCACAGGACCTGGAAAATGTGAAATCCCAGTTCGATACCATTTTACAAAAAGAAATAGACTTCCAGAATGCCATGCTCGCTTTCTATAAGCCCAGCTCAAAGAACCTGGCAGCGGAAATCGAACAGCAGCGCAATATGCTGGAGAGCATTCAGTCGACAGTGAAGACAGCAGCAGAGAGTACTTCAGAGGGTGAAAATAACCTCAGTCAATTTGAAGAGAACCTTGGCTCGTTTGTACAGTTTGTAGATCAGTACAAAGAATACCAGGATAATCAGCAAAGTATCCTTCAAAAAATGCAGGATGAAAATGTAGTCGATATTCAAGCTGTTGCGGGACAAAAGATGCCAGCTCATATGGATGCTCTTAGTGGCGATTTGACTAAGGGAGAACTGGAATTGGGCAATGGGATAGCGAGTGTTGAGGCTCAACTTGAAAATAATAGTGAAGCATTTGGAGAGATTTCAGCAATCCCTAAAAATCTAATTGATCAAAAATCAGAAGTTGAAGATGTAATAAGTACGATAATAGATCAAGAAAATGAAGGTCTGTCTAATACCAAGATAAAAATGATTTCAGCTAAAAAGGAGCTTTTGGCTTCTGAGGGTGGAGGGGACATACCGGAAACGGTATCTACTAAAAATAATAACCAAGTAAACCAGCTTCAGCTACCACCTGAAAATTCCGACGAAGATTCTTCTCTACCTGGTACGGAAAATGAAAGACAAGAATTAAAGAATATAGCTAATTCAATTGATGCTTTAAAATCTTCGCTGGATTCTATCGAAGGAGAAAAACCGGATCAGGTCATTGCAGCAATTCAAGAGTTACCAACTTTGGCTGAAAAGATAAGGAATGTTGAAAAAAACCTTGAATTGATAGACTCAGGAGAGAATCCTCTAAAAGATGATCTGGATGAGTTAACCAACAAATATGAAGATCTTATTGAGGAATATAACGAAGTATTAAGTAAGGTTGAAACTTTACTAAATGAAAATCAATTGCTTAAGGATCAATTGGGATCTTCAGTAAGTTTTTCTTCTTTAATAGAACTTATAAAAGAAAAAGAGCAGAAGTTGCTTCAGTTGGATACTTTAGATGGTGACGATAAGAAAATTTTACAGAAAGAAATTGACAATCCCCATCCAGTTAAACTTATGCAGTATTATGCTTCTCTTGCACAATATGAGGAGATGTTAGGTTCATCCAATTTAGAAGAACTAACTCAACTCAAAGAGAAATTGAATACTACTATAGGGATAAATGAGGAAGAACAAAAAGCCTGGAATGATTTAGAGACCTCTCTTCCAGAAGCCGGGAATAAACTGATAGATTTCGAAAACCAATTTGTAGCATTCTTTAAAGAGTACAACGAAAAAATTAATGCACAGCAAAAAGCCATTGATACAGATCTGTCCGCTCTGCAGGAAAATGCAAATTCGGTTAGGGAGCAAATTCAAACATCCTCAACGAATACACCAGTTCCTGTAGATAGCATTGACGGAACTTCCGTTATGGTCAAACAGGAAGGAATCAGCCAAAGAATGCTGATGATTAATGATCTTGTTGGATCTATCGGAGAAAACCAGAGCAATATCGTATCCTATACAAACGAGCTTGAGCAAAAGGTGCAAAGTGTCCAGCAGGATGCAGATACACTGAATTCCAAGTGGGGCTCGAACGTAGAGACAACTCAGATGTTCCGGGATGATATTTACAATCTTCTTGGAAACACCTATGTGAATGGCCAAAAGAATGGTCCGGTATACGAGCAATTATCCAGCCCGCTTCAAATCAGCGGAGAAACAGCTGAAAAGAAAGAGGAAAACAAGCTGCCGCCGGTTGTCGTATTGGCCATTGTCCTGCTCAGCAGCTTGATGATCGGATACTTCAGCCATTATTTCAAAAATGCGCCGATGCTCGTCCATGCATCCATGTTTGTGCTGCTGAATCTAATTGTTGGTCTGATTATCAGCATATTCGGACTCAATATTTACTCAATGGAACAGGATCGCGCAATTGAGTGGACCATTTTCACCATATTGCTGCTGACGGCAGCCTCAGCCATTGTACTGGCAGGGTTCAAGATCGGCAATTTGGCAGGATGGATTCTGAGTGTAGGGCTCATCGCCTTCTTCATCAGTCCGTTCCTTGCTCTTACAGCACCGAATATTAACTATGAAGACCCAATGTCCAAGGTATATATGTCCATTCAGTATGACTCACAAACCCTGTTTATTCCGGCTATCCTCATACTGCTTGGCATTATTGCCTTCCTTGCCATCATTCCATTTGCAGTCCGGTCTATAAAGGACCTGCGCACAAAGAGGGATGAGGACCAGGCATATGAAGCTTAATAGATTCCTTAAAGTAATAGTTCTGCTCCCGGCGCTTTGGCTGCTGGCTGGCCAATCCGCCGGGGCGACCCCTGACTTTAATAACGTAACGCCGAATACCTATGAAAAAAAGGAATTCAAAGAGAATACCGATTACTTGCATGAAAAATCGCTTTATGAAAATAAGAAAGAGATCCCCGAAGAACAAAAGGATCTTACTTTTACAAAAAAGAACCTGGATCCTTTGAAGGAAGTGAAGGAGAAGCTTTTCGACGGCGGTGAAACCACTACTAATACCATCACTGCAAAAGCGGACCAGCTTCAGCTATTTTCCGATTCGAAACAGGAAAGCTTTTTCAAGGCGGAGGATCAATCAACCGCTGAACAGGATAACAAATTAATGATTCTTTATAGTATTCTGCTTGTAATTGCCATAGGTGTAATTATGGGATTCCTCATTCCGAGGATGGCGAAGCAGGCTGACAATTAAATAATTCCCGTACATGTCTCCGGTTTGGAGACATGTACATAATTACTGCAACCAAATTCTTCAGCAAACTCCTCTCAAATAACTGCCCTCTAAAAATAGAATAAAGAATTAGGGATGTAAGAAATAACGAGACTCTAAATAAAAAATTTTTAAAAATGAGGTGTCAAAATGAACTCATCACATGTAAGAGCACTGGCAAGGGTATTTCAGACAGCTTCAGATGATATTAAAACAGAGGAATTCAAACTAAAGCAAAGTGTCCAAAACCATGCAGACGAATGGAAAGGGAAAGCCAGGGACAAATTTGATTCGGCATTGGAAGAAGCTGGCGTCCTCTTCCAAAGGCACTCGGATAACCTCTATAACATCAGCCGAGAATTGGAAAGCGCTGCGAATGAAGTTGACAGAGTCAGAGAAGAAATTGAAAGACAAAGAGAATTAGAGAGATTGGCTAGACTTAAAGCGGATTGAAGAATAATAAAGATTGGATGGGTTTTTTATGTCTAATAATGAAGAGAAGAAAAAAGGTTCATATGACAAGAGTAAAACGTATGATGAAGGTTGTGCTCCGGGGTGTTTTGATCTTTTTTTATTGCCAATGCAAGTATTAATTGCAGGCTATCAAATAATAAATTTATTTTAATTAGAAAAATAAATCGAATAGAAAAGAGGTATTGAAATGGGAAATGAAATTTCTGTAAATCCAGATCGCCTGGAAGACCTGGCAAATGACATGGTTACTCGTTTGTCCAGAATTGAGGACGAATACAGAAATCTCCATATGGAGCTTGCAGAGTTAATCAATAGCGCTCCGGCGGAATATAGGCATTGCTTCTATCATGTAGGAGATCCATGGGGTACTGGTAATCAGCTTACCGGGCAGCTTAGTGAAATGGAAATTGACCTGCGGATGGTTGCAAATAAATTTGCTGAAGCTGATAATCTTGTGGGTAAGCTGTATAAGTTGTATGAGCAGTATGGTGCTGTAACAGCTCTTGGAACCCTTATGACAAAACAGCTTGCTTTTTATGGGCTGGGGTTTACTCAATTTTCCAAGAATGCTGAAGGTGTATTCACGTATAAACATATGGCGGCCCTTCAACAAGTAACAGATAAAATTGATGAAAATAAAAAGTTAAGAACGATGACAAAAGCGTTCCTGAGTCCCTTCTATTTGAGAAGTAAGTATAAAGATGTATCAATAGCAGACTTGGTTCATAAAAAGGTTGCTAAATATCTTCCGGATGATGTGGTGAAATTCACCGAAAGTTCCAATACATTATATAGAAAAACTCTTTTAAGAACAGTAGACTCTACAGACTTTAAATCTTTTGTTAAAACTGGAGCAAAATTTGCGAAAACAAATGCAGCTTCTACTGTATTATTAACCGGGATAATGGAAGCCGGCGGAATGGGATTAAAAATCTCCGAAAATTACTCGAAATACGGAGATAATCCCGATGTTCTAAAAAGAGAAAATGCTAAAGCGGTAGGAAATGCCGTTAATAAAACGTTAGCTATCTCAGGTGGAGCTATTGCTGGAGCAGCTATAGGAGGAGCTTTAGGAAGTATGGTTGGTCCGGTCGGTACTGTAGTGGGAGCTGCTGCAGGATCTTTCGTGGGAGGACTTGTCGGGGAAAAAGCTGCTGAATTGACTGCAGGATTTGCTGAAAAAGTATCAGTTCTGCTAAAAGAGCCTATACACTTTGGGGTTGAGAAGTTTAAAAGCGGTTTTGAGAAAGCAGGTAAGGCAATTGATGCTGCCAATAAAGGAATTGATATTGTTAACAACCAGCTTAAAGAAACCATTGAAGATCCAGTTGGGAAAATTAAGGATATCGGTAAGGGTTTATCTAAAGCAAAAGAGACAGCAGGTTCTTTAATAGAAGGTGCTAAGGGATTTTTGGACAAAAAATTATCGTTTTTTTAGGGAGGTCTTATGGTTAACATTCAATTAAGCATAGAAGAATTAATTTTTTCTTTTTACAGTGAAGGACTATATGAACAAGGAATCTCAATGAAGGAAACGTACTTTCCTTCACTGCAGGATTCAGAGTTGAAATTAATGTTGGAATTCGCAGCGCGTTCTATGTTGGCTAAAAATATGGTACATGAAATTAATAATCAATATAAATTAAGAGAGGAGTATGCCCCTTTTATTCATATTTTAAGTTTTGCAGAAAGGACTATAAAGGCATCAAAGTTTGATTTGGAAAGAGATGGAGAAGAAAGTATTTCATTTCATTTAAGAAACGGAGAAATATATATTCATAGGCTTTTACATGATCATCAAGTGCATTATGTTTCAAAGATTCCAGAAAAACAATTTATCATTAGTATTAAAGAATTTTTTCAATTTAATAAAATGGATAATAAAAGTGAGATATTGTATACAATAAAGAATGAAGAATTTGAAGATTTATTGGAAGATATGAGTACCTCAAGCTCACCAACACAATTAACTATTCAAAAATGGATTCCTAGAATGCAAGCTTCTTTTGCTTTGGAGTTTTTGGAGGATGTTGCTAACAGGAAAGGGAAAATGGATAGCCTTCTTAGTTTAAAATATGACTCTGAGAATAATCCGGAATTAATAGATCTTATATTTGTGATACCTGGAAAATCTGATTTCTGGTTGATTACAAGAGACCAATCCCTTGATCTCAATATTCAAAAAGTGAGCGAGTCGCTTATTAAGGATTTACTCCAAAACAAGATGGCACCTTTTTTTTAGGGGGATATTAAATGTCAAATAAACGGGAAGAAGAAAACACGATTTTCATAAAAGGTTCGAAGTTTTATTACGTATTAATGTTTCTAGCCACGGTAGGCTTTTTAATAGGATGTGTTTTCTTAATTATAAACGGATTGAAATTTAACTCTAAATACTCCTTATTCTATCTTGGTGGAGGAATTTTGTTTACACCCTTTTATTTATATCTTACCCTTTGGAGTTTGCCTGGTTTTATACCTGGGAAAATCTTATTCAAAATTATCCCAGGTGAGGGTGGCAGAGTGATATCGAACAAGGGGACTGTTCCAATTAAAAACATACAGGATATAAGTTTTGTGAGAAATCCTTTAAATTTAATCAATGACATTGTTATTCAAACATTTGATGATAAAAAGATAAGAATCCGAACCTATAACCTTCTTGATGAGTTAGTTTATGAAATGATGGTCGATCAATATATTTATCCTTATATGCATGAACACGCAAAGCAAGTTTGGGACCGTAAGATAAATCTAGAACGTTTAAGTAAAGAAGCAAGGTATGAAAGAAAGGAACCAAAGATTGATTAGAATAATAAGATCCTGCTATTTTTGTTATGAGCTCTTTAAAGGTCACCCCTATAAAGAGCTTTTGTTTTGAGATCAGCCGTCTCTCCCTATCGGAAGGAGAATAATATGAAAAATTTAATCGCCTTTACTGCAGTATTTCTAATATGGACATTAATTTCTTTAATGCTGACTGGGATAGATATTCCGATTCCAAGTTCTTATATTGCTCTAATGATTACGGCAAATGCTGTTTTTGCCTTTTTCTCTATTTTTGTTCAAAAACTAGTTATTACCCTCTATGAAGTAAATGTATATGAACAGCCTAGGACTTTCCTTGACTATTGTTTTAAATATATTGCTATTATCACTTCAGGTGTGAATTACCATATTCAGCATATGTTAAATAGGCTTCCTATTATTCTTAATAAATTGGCATCTATATTTTTCTTTCTCTTTCTTATCTTTACAGGCTTCGGTCTGATGGCTGTTTTTAACTAATACAAGTCGTTAATAACCGGGAGAGGGGGAGAGATTTTGACTGCAAAAGGAAAGCAAAAGAAATTCCTATTTAACAGAGGGTTTTTATTTTTTTGGAAAAGTAATTTGGTGTTGTTTTTAGCTATCTTATTTCTCTATATAAACAAATCGAGCTGGAGTGAAGAAGGCTCAGTTCTCCTGGTTTTGGCTCTAATGTGGGAAGCGCTCATTTTATTATTATCCATAATTGAGGGTGTAAAGGCCAAAAGAGCTGAGTCTCTGAAACTTTAAGGGATAATGTACGTATGTAAATTTAGAGTTAAAGAAACAAAAAGGAGGACCCCATGCCAAAGAAAAGCCCCATCGCCATATTAATCGTATTACTAACCAGCTTCCTATTCCTCTCAGCCTGCAGCAGCTCTGAAAGCAATTCAGAAGCCAAAGCGGAGAAAAAGGAAGAAGACAAATATGAAAAATTAGTTAAAGAGAAAAACAAGGAACTTGAGCTCGAACCCCTTGAGCTGACTTCTTACAGTGAGGAAGTAGGGGCAGCTCTGAAAAATCCGGAGTATAAGGAGTTTGCCGCAAATGGAAAGGTGGCTGTGCAAGGAGAGGTTGAAAAGTACTCTGACCTAAAATCCGGCTATGCCTGGATCAAGGTTCGCTCCACAGAGGATGGACCGGCAGGGAATGATCTGGAATACTACACACCCATCAAAGAAGGGAAGTTCAAACAGAATATCCGTTTATTTAATGGGGAAGGCGAGTATAAGGTAACGGTTCAGCTCCCAAGCACGGATAGTGAGAATTATTATTATGATCTTGCCTCGTTCACTGTACACAATGTGAATCCGGATACAGAGCGGGATGTGACGTTTACTCCGTTTGGACAGGAGGCAGATCTGGACCTGGATATCGAGTCGAGCTATCTAAAAGGCAATGAAGTATTCAATTTAAAAGGGGAAGCCGGAAGCCTAACAGATAGCGATACAATCATGCTACAGCTGAATAAGGATTCAGAAATGTGGAAGCATGTCATTAAGCTTAAGGATGGAAAATTCACCTATGATGTGCCGTTATTTTACGGAAAAGGCCTGCACAAGCTTGAGGTGCTCGTTCCTGACAAAGAGAGGGAAAATTACTATCAGACAGCCACAACCATTTTAATAGACAACGAGTCTGATAGGACGATGAGCCCAATTGAATTTTCTAAAACATATGAGGAGCGGGGAGTGGCGCTTGAATACCCGCAGTATGGCGGTGAGAAGTCCGACGGTGTCTTTTCTGTAAAAGGAAAAATTGATCCGCAGGCAGAATTCGGTCCTGAAACAGATCATATTTACATTACCACTAAAAAAGGTGAAGACGAAGCACTGGATGTTATCCCTGTAAAAGATTTCACGTTTGATGATTCTTTTTATTTAAGGTTTGGTCCCGGCACATATGAAGTCACACTAAGTGTGCCGGAAATCAAGGAAGAGAACAGTGATTATTTCCGCTTTTATGGGTTTGCCAAATTTGAGGTGGAGTCAACAGGCGAGGATAAGCGGGACCTGCTTCCATCAAGAGGCGTTCAGTCCGATGCTCCGCAAATTACTGAACTGGCGCAAGATCTGACAGAAGGCATTAGCAGTGAAAGGGAAAAGGCGAAGGCCATCTATGATTATGTCGCTAAAACCGTTTCATATGATGTAAATAAGCTCGAAACAGATGACTTCAGCTGGGATGATAGTGCGCTCAAGACACTTGATTCCAAAACGGGCGTCTGCCAGGATTATTCGTATCTGGCCATTGCTCTGCTTCGGGCCAGCAACATGGAAGCCCGCTTTATTGAAGGAACTGCTTTCGGCGGATTCTGGCCGCAGAAGCATGCTTGGGTTGAAGTGAAGGTGGATGGAAACTGGCTCACGATGGATCCGACATGGGGAGCGGGATACATTAAGGATGATAAATTCGTGGCCGCTTTCAACGAAAAATACTTTGATCCGAATCAGGCTGAGTTTGAAAAAACACATAGCCGCACAGGTGTACAATACTAAACTGCAAAAAGTCATGGGGCTTGTTCCTGTGGCGTTTTTTTATTTGCCAATTGAATGGAAATTTAATCCGAAATACCCTTCAATATATATTCTGAAAATTATAAAATCAAATTGACTGGGCTTCCGTCCGGATCTCCGTTAAGGAGGGAAAGGCTTGAAAATACATTTGGCAGGAGTGATCTTTTGTATGATGCTGATTTTCCCTGGTATGGTGAAGGCTGGCGGCTTTGGCGGTGATGACAGCGGGACTCCGGGTTACTGGTATGCCGGAGAATCACCTTCAAGCATTGACCCTTCCAAATCACCTCTTGTATTTGTGCACGGCTATAATAATTCGTCAGCTGTCTGGCATGAAGGAAATGATATGTATGAAGTGGCTTTGGCAAATGGATATGAAACAGCCTTCATTGATCTACATCATGACCGGGATATGTGGACGAATGGTGCCATTCTGGCTGAAAAGCTTCAGGAAATGTACCATCATTTTGGCGGAAAAAAGCTGGTGGTCATCGGCTATAGCAAAGGCGGTGTGGATATTCAGACAGCCCTTGTGCATTACAATGCCCACCCCTATGTATCAAACGTCATCTCTCTATCCTCTCCTCATCATGGCACCCAGCTTGCAGATCTTGCACACAGCAGCGCAGCCTGGTGGCTTGCTGCTCTTCTCGGAAACAATAATGAAGCAACTGAATCCCTGCAGACAGGCAATATGCAATACTTTCGAAGCCTTACAGATTCCCATCAGAATGCTGGAAAAAACCGTTATTATACACTTGGCGGCACCAAATGGGGTTCATTTGGCAGTGCTTCCTACTGGGGAGGCTTATACCTGAGCGCGTACGGAAAAAACGATGGTGTTGTGACAGCAGTTAATTCTCGGCTTCCTGGTGCTTCCATTGTTCAGGAAGGCGGGTGGAATCATACAACCATTCGCGAAGGATCCCATACATTCCTTGTATTCAAACCCTATACTACTATTACTCAGCCTGCTGCAGTTTTCTCGTCACCAGGACCAGAAGCCGCTTCCAGCCGGCCTGGCATCCATTCCATTGTAAAAGGCGGGAAAGCTGTCAGTGCAATAAGTGAGCAGTTTACTGTGGAGGATAATGTAAACTCCATAACCGTTTCTTTTTTAAGCGAAAAGAATTTGTCTGCATTAAAATTAATCAGTCCGGACGGAAAAGAATATAAAACGGGAAAAACGTATAAAGAAGAATCCGATTTTTTCAAAGGCGCGTGGATTCACCAGTTTGAAATCGAGTATCCTGAAGCAGGAAGCTGGCATTTAAAGGCTCCGGCAAATGCATCGTATCTATACACCGTTACACTAAACAGCCCGTTAAATGATAATATTCAGGGCAAGTCTGCGAAAAGTCATAAAGCCCTTAAAACAAAATGGATCCGCTTCGGGTTTGATTCTTCAGGGAAAAAGCTGCAGCAAAAATCGAAAGGGGAAAAGCCCGGCCTCATGACCGACAGCGATTTTCCACAGGAAGGCGTCTACAATGTGACAACGGAAATAAAAGGACTTACCGAAAATGGAAAGCCATATGAAAGAACACTTATCGAATCTTTTTATATAGATCAGAATGGAAAACGACATAACTAACTGGTCTCCGGCTGCTGAGAAGCAGCCTCTATTTATGTTCTGAAACCATTTAGAAGATAGAACCATCCCGAGAAAAACACAGGAGTTTCCAGCGCGACAGCGAATATATAATAGGTTAGAATTAAATTCAGTAAATTGTAAATTAGTGGAATTATAGATATAGAAAAAGGGGAGAGATTTCACATGGAACGAAATCAGATGCACCCTGCAATTGAGAGGGTATTAGGAAATATTGAAAAAGTCATGATCGGTAAACGGGATGTCGCAGAGTTAAGCCTAGTGGCGCTTTTAGCGGAAGGCCATGTATTGCTTGAAGATGTTCCGGGTGTCGGGAAAACGATGATGGTTCGTGCGCTGGCTAAATCAGTCGGAGCCGCATTTAAACGCATCCAGTTCACGCCTGATTTGCTGCCCTCGGATGTGACAGGTGTATCCATCTATAATCCGAAGGAAATGGAGTTTCAGTTCAGGCCTGGTCCCATTATGGGTAATATTATTTTAGCAGACGAAATCAACCGGACCTCTCCCAAGACGCAATCCGCTCTTCTTGAAGGGATGGAAGAAAGCAGTGTGACCATCGACGGAGTGACGCATCGCCTTGAAAGGCCCTTCTTCGTTATGGCAACGCAAAATCCCATCGAGTATGAGGGAACCTATCCGCTTCCGGAAGCGCAGCTGGACAGATTCCTTTTAAAAATGAAAATGGGTTATCCGGATATAGCGGATGAAATGGAGGTCTTGAACCGGGCACAGCGCATTCCGCCGATAGAAGATCTGGAAACGGTAATGGATCTGGCTGAATTGCGCTCCCTGCAGACAGAAATTAAAGAAGTGCATGTGGATCAAACAATTAAACGCTATATTGTGGAAATTGCGGGTGGAACCCGTAACCACAGCAGTGTGTATTTAGGGGCAAGTCCGCGCGGCTCGATTGCTTTAATGAAAGCAGCCCAGGCTTATGCGTTCATGTATGGACGCGATTATGTTCTTCCGGATGACATTCAGTATTTGGCGCCTGCTGTTTTTGTCCACAGAATTATCTTAAGGTCAGAGGCGAAATTTGAAGGCATTACCGCTGAAGAAGTGGTGGGTCGGGTCATTGCCAGGGTGCCTGTCCCTGTACAAAGGCTAGTGAAGTAAAATGAAACAGCTGTTAAATACACTGAAAGGTGTCTGGAAGCTGATTGTGCTATTTCTGCTTATTTTGTTCACCTTTTCGTATGCCATGTTCCAGGGCGGCTTTGTCAGCTGGTTTTTGTTTTACAGCTTTGTGCCGTTTGCTTTATACGCCCTTGGTCTGTCGTTTTATTCATTAAACGGCGTTAAAGTGGAGCGGATCCTGCCGAAAACAGAATACAATGCGGGTGAGCAGGCAGTGATTACTTTAAAGGTAAGCAGAGAATCAGCATTTCCTTTATTGTACCTCGTCATTGAGGATGAAATGAGCGAACAGCTCCTGCATGCCAGGAAGTCAAATGAAGCAAAGCGGCTTCTGTTTCCGGGGTTCCAAAAGGAAATGTCCATTCAATACAAGATTAACAGTCTGCCGAGGGGAGAGCATTTTTTTGCTTCAGTCCGTTTTAAAACGGGTGATCTGCTCGGTTTACTAGAAAAAGAAAGACAAGCCCCCGCTGAGAGCAGGATGATTGTCTACCCGGCGTATGAAGAACTGATTTATAAGCCTATGGCCCATCATTATGACCAGGGAATGACTGCTTCAAAAGAGCGGGTGCAAAGAGATACTTCCATGGCAATCGGCATCAGGGAGTATCAGCCGGGAGACAGATTTTCTTGGATTAACTGGAAAGCCAGCGCTAAGCGAAATGAGATTATGACCAAAGAATTTGAACAAAGGCAATCTCACGATGTCTACATTCTGATGGACTGTGCACCAGATAGCCGATTTGAAGCTATCGTTTCCTTTACTGCTTCCATTGCGAGGTCGATTCTCCGTAAAGGAGCACAGGTAGGGTTTTTGACCTCTGCAGCTGCCCGGACAGCTTTTCCAATCAGAGGCGGAGAAGCACACCAGCTTCAGCTGTTTCACCATTTGGCAAAAATAAAAGATGATTCGGCAGCAACCGTGGACCGGGTTCTTGAAGCAGAGCATTTTCTTCTGCAGCAGAACAGTCAGCTGATGATTGTTACAGCACAATTAACAAAAGCACTTATCGAGAAAGCCGGATTTTTTACGTCCAAAAGTGGGGCCTTGACGATATTTTTAATCAAAAATGAGCATGAATCTCCTTCCGGTGATGAACTGGCGCTTAAAGCCTCTGCGAATGCCAGGGGAATCCGGGTCGTTTTGGTTCATAACGGACATTTTGCAGATGTGTTTTCGGGGGTGGGCAAGTGATGGGCTATCAGCGGGTTCAAAAAGATTTTGCCACCTTTCTTCTATATGTTCTTGGCTTTTTCTTATTATGGGAATGGCTGCGCCCGGTTGAAGAGCTGACAGATACATCGAATATTTTCGTTTTCCTTGTGTTCCTTGTATTGTCACTCCTTATGGCTTTCTTTGGCGTAAGTCCAGTAATGAGCAGTGCTATTAAGGTGCTTTATATTTTATATGAGTTGCATTATTTGTATTTTGAAGGCTCCTTTTTTCATTTTTCATGGATAGCCGCGTTTGCATCGGATATGTGGCATAACTTTGGCTTGCTGGCTGGGAGAGACTGGCCCGCAATAACCAATCTTTTCAGAAGCCTGCTTTTTTTCATACTGCTGTGGCTGATGACCTATTTGATTCAGTACTGGCTGATTAATCGCAGGCAGATTTTCATTTTCTTTTTCATGACACTCATTTATATAACGGTCCTGGACACCTTTACGCCATACACGGCAGACGCAGCGATTGTCAGGACAGTTATTGCGGGATTTGCGGTTATGGGGATCTTAACGTTTAACCGTCTTCTGGAGCAGGAAGGGCTGAAGAAAGAAGCCTCCCTGTCGCGCAAATGGATGATTCCGCTGACGGCTCTGATCGCGCTAAGCACAGGCTTGGGATTTGCTGCCCCAAAGGCAGAACCGATTTGGCCCGATCCTGTTCCGTTTATAAAATCCTATGGGCAGAACAGCGGCAGTGATGGCCCGGGTATTCAGAAAATCGGCTATGGTGAAGACGATTCCCGCCTTGGCGGCCCTTTTATAGGAGATAACGCTGTGGTTTTCAGGGCGGAAGTGGAGTCCCGCCATTACTGGAAGGTGGAAACGAAGGATACGTATACAGGCAAGGGATGGGTAACCTCCCAGCCTGAAGGGGAATATCTTCCGTTTGGAATGGGAGAAGAAATCCCGGTTACATCGTTCATCGATAACGATGCAATTGAAACCAAAGATGAAGTAAGCTCGGTTTATACTTTTATGAATTACCCTCATGTGGTGTATCCATTAGGGTTAAAAAATATCGAAGCCTCGCCTTTCATTACCTATGAGCTGGAAACGGCCACAGAAAAGATCCGGACATTGGATAGCGGACGGCCGTTTGCATTGGAAGATTACAAATTGGATTTTGCGGTGCCTGAATACAGTGTGACTGCCATGAAGGCATCGGGAGCAAAAGCGGAATCACTTCCTGAGGAATTTTTGTCCCGATATACACAGCTGCCTGAAGAATTACCTGAACGAGTCAGGGAGCTGGCGCAGGAAATCACTCAGGATCAGCCGGATTGGTTTGAAAAAGCCAGGGAGCTTGAGAGGTATTTCCGAAGGGCGGAATATACCTACAGCCAGACAGACGTAGCTGTTCCGGATGAAAATGAGGATTATGTGGACCAATTTTTATTTGATGCCAAGCAGGGGTATTGCGACAATTTCTCTTCCTCTATGGTGGTTATGGCGAGGTCGATTGGATTGCCGGCAAGATGGGTAAAGGGCTATACAGAGGGAGAATTCAAGCAATCACTCGGGTCTGGTCTTCGCTTGTTTGAGGTAACAAATAACAATGCCCATTCTTGGGTGGAAATTTATTTTCCTGAAATGGGCTGGGTTCCATTTGAACCAACCCAGGGCTTTAATAATAATGTTCAGTTCAACTTTGACACTGCAGGTGAAAATACGAACCAGACGGAGACAGAAAAGCCAAAAGAGACTGAGACTCCTGTCAAGCCGGACAAGCCGGACGTAACAGCATCTGAAGAGTCGCCGTTTACTTTAGAAAAGCTTTTGGGCAATATAGAGTCTTTCTTTAAAGAACATTGGAAAGTCATCGGAGCAGCCGTATTGGCAGCTGCTTTGCTTGTTATCGTGATTTTCCAAAAACGGGGTAAATGGCTTCCTCATTATTTCATCTGGAGATTTAAAAGAACAAGGAATGATGAGCACTTCGCCAAGGCTTACCTGATTCTTTTAAAAGAATTGGACCGATACGGGTTAAAACGGAAAAGCGGACAAACCTTAAGGGATTATGCCAAGTATGTTGACAGCTTTTTCTCAACAAGGGAAATGAGCAGGCTGACAGCACACTACGAAGAGCTTGTCTACAGGGGGGTCCTGAAAGAAGGAAGCTGGAATGATACGAAGGAATTGTGGGAAAATTTAATTAAAAAGACAATAGCTTGACCGGGATTTGCGGCTGTTGTTACAATAGGCAAATAAGACAGCGGCATATTGTTCGGATTTTGCCGTTTTACACAATTAAATCATGCACCTTCATATATCCTCGATAATATGGTTCGAAAGTCTCTACCGGATCGCCGTAAATGATCTGACTATGAAGGCAGAAGAAGTTTTTTGCTATACGTGAGAACCGGAATTCTGCCTTCACTTTTTTTGTGGAGAAAGAGTTTCGGTTTTTTTTATTGTCCAGCTATCCGTTGATATATATGAAATGCTTGAGAAATTATATTTTTACTAGATATTTTATCTGCAGGAGAGAAGACTAAAGGCAATATAACAAATTTAATGAGGTGAACAGTGTGACGGGGAAAACAGAACTTCAAAATCAGGAAATGATCGTAGTACTGGACTTTGGAAGCCAGTACAATCAGTTAATCACACGCAGAATTCGTGAATTTGGTGTTTACAGTGAGCTGCATCCGCATACGATTACAGCTGCAGAAATCAAGGAAATGAATCCGAAAGGAATTATTTTTTCCGGAGGGCCTAACAGTGTATATGGCGAAAATGCCTTCCGCTGTGATGAAGAAATATTTGAACTGGGATTGCCGATTTTTGGTATCTGCTATGGCATGCAGCTGATGACCATGCATTTTGATGGAAAAGTAGAACCTGCCAAGCACCGTGAATACGGAAAGGCAATCATGAAGATTGAAAATGAATCTAAATTGTTTACAGATCTTCCTCGGGAACAGACTGTCTGGATGAGCCATGGCGATCTTGTTGTAGAGGCTCCGGCTGGTTTTACAGTAGATGGTACCAATCCATCATGCCCAATTGCGGCGATGAGCAATGAAGAGCGCGGTTTATACGCTGTTCAATTCCATCCTGAGGTGCGCCATTCTGTTCATGGAAATGATATGCTGAAAAACTTTGTGTTCGGTGTTTGCGGCTGTACTGGCGATTGGTCAATGGAAAACTTCATTGAAATTGAAATGGAAAAGATCCGCCAGGAAGTTGGAGATAAAAAGGTTCTTTGCGCATTGAGCGGCGGTGTTGATTCATCTGTTGTTGCCGTTCTTATTCATAAAGCAATCGGCGACCAGCTGACTTGTATTTTCGTCGATCACGGCCTGCTGAGAAAAGATGAAGCAGAAGGCGTCATGAAGACATTTGCAGATGGCTTTAATATGAATGTCATTAAAGTGGATGCCCAGGAACGCTTTATGAATAAGCTTAAAGGTGTGAGCGATCCTGAACAAAAACGTAAAATCATCGGCAACGAATTTATTTATGTATTCGATGATGAAGCTACTAAGCTTGAAGGCATTGAGTTCCTTGCACAAGGAACACTTTATACCGATATTATTGAAAGTGGAACAGCTACTGCCCAGACGATTAAATCTCATCACAATGTAGGCGGGCTTCCCGAAGATATGCAATTTAAGCTGATTGAGCCGCTTAACACGCTGTTTAAAGATGAAGTGCGCGCACTTGGAACAGAGCTTGGCATTCCCGATGAAATCGTGTGGAGACAGCCCTTCCCTGGTCCGGGATTAGGGATCCGCGTGCTTGGAGAGATTTCAGAGGACAAGCTGGAAATTGTACGCGAATCTGATGCCATTTTGCGAGAGGAAATTAAAAAGGCAGGTCTGGACCGTGATATTTGGCAATATTTCACTGTCTTGCCCGATATCCGCAGTGTCGGTGTAATGGGAGATGCCCGGACTTATGATTATACGATTGGAATCCGTGCGGTTACTTCCATTGATGGTATGACTTCTGACTGGGCACGTATTCCATGGGATGTACTGGAGATTATTTCAACTAGAATCGTTAATGAAGTATCGCATGTCAACAGAGTGGTTTACGATATTACAAGCAAGCCGCCTGCAACAATCGAGTGGGAATAAAATACGAACATTAATAAAAAGCGGACATGAAAATGTTCGCTTTTTCTATTGACTGGGACTTTTTGAGGTGTTATGATAAAGAAGAATTAAATATGTCGTTTTACGTCGTATAATCTTGGGGATATGGCCCAAAAGTTTCTACCGAGCTGCCGTAAATAGCTTGACTACGAGGTAAGTGCAAATAGGGATGTTTTTGCCTTTATTCTTCTTTGTTTTTCCCTATGGCAAGCACGAACCCAGTTGTCAATGCTCCGGTACTCAAATGCCGGAGTTTTTTTATTGTGAAAATAAAGATAGCCAATAGGGGGAAAAGAAATGAAGAAGTACTTCCAGTTTGAAGAACTTGGTACTAACTATCGCCGTGAATTCATCGGCGGACTCACAACATTTTTAGCAATGGCTTATATTTTAGTCGTTAATCCGATTACTTTATCGTTAATGGATATACCGGATTTGCCGGATGCCATGAGAATGGACTATGGGGCAGTATTTGTGGCAACAGCAGTGGCTGCGGCAATTGGATCCCTATTAATGGGTGTGCTGGCCAGATATCCGATTGCACTTGCTCCGGGTATGGGATTAAATGCATTTTTTGCTTATACTGTTGTTTTAACGATGGGAATTCCTTGGCAGCATGCATTAGGCGGAGTTTTGATCTCAGGAATTATCTTTATCTTTTTATCACTTTCAGGTTTGCGTGAAAAAATCATTAACTCGATTCCTGCAGAATTGAAGTATGCTGTCAGTGCCGGAATCGGTTTGTTTATTACATTTGTCGGCGCTCAAAGTGCAGGGCTGATTGTCAATAATGATGCGGTCCTTGTTGGATTAGGGGATTTTACTGACGGGAATGTGCTCCTGGCCATTTTCGGCATCGTCATAACAGTAATCCTGATGACAAAAGGGATAAATGGCGGAATTTTTATTGGTATGGTAATCACTACTGTTGCTGGGATGATTGCCGGCTTAATTGATGTTCCAGGAAAGGTTGTTGATTCTGTGCCAAGTGTGGCTCCAACGTTCGGAGCGGCATTCGGGGCCTACAGCGACCCTTCATTCTTCTCAACCAGCATGCTGGTCGTTGTCCTGACATTCCTGTTCGTCGACTTCTTTGATACAGCGGGAACTTTGGTAGGTGTGGCCAATCAGGCAGGCCTAATGAAGGAAAATAAACTCCCGCGTGCAGGCAAAGCACTTCTGGCTGACTCAACTGCAACAGTGGTTGGTGCGATATTCGGGACATCGACGACAACTTCATTTATTGAGTCTTCATCAGGGGTTGCGGCAGGTGCAAGAACAGGATTTGCATCGGTTGTAACAGCAGGATTTTTCTTGCTTTCATTATTCTTCTTTCCTTTATTAGAAGTCATTACCTCTGCGGTAACGGCTCCGGCTTTGATCATTGTCGGTGTATTGATGGTTGCGTCCTTAGGCAACATTGACTGGACAAAGTTTGAAATTGCTGTTCCGGCATTCTTGACAATTATCGCAATGCCATTGACTTACAGCATTGCAACAGGAATCGCAATCGGATTTATCTTCTATCCAATCACCATGATTGTAAAAGGAAGAATCAAAGAGATTCACCCTATCATGTATGTGCTGTTTGTTATATTTGTTATGTATTTCATTTTCCTGAAGTAATAGTATGTGTGGGGCCCGCTGGGATGCGGGTCTCTTTTTATATTTAATTCAAATTGATTCGTTGACTTCACGGACAGGCTTTTATACCATGAGAGTACATTTGTTTAATGGGCGGGGAGAAGAGTATGGATGAATATAAGGTAAAAAAAGTGCTGAATAATAACGTCCTTATTGGCAGCCATGAGTCATTGGGAGAAGTCGTCCTGATTGGAAAGGGGATTGGCTTTAACCGGAAATCGGGCCAGCCAATCGATTCTGCTTTGGTTGAAAAGCTCTTTGTGCTTAAAAATGAAAAAGAGCAGGAGAATTATCTTAAGCTCATGCCTTATGTGGAGAATGAATTGCTTGAAGCAATTATCTCCTCGATCCAATTGATTAAACAAAGGGCAAACTCCATGCTTAATGAGCACATCCATGTTGCGCTGACTGATCACTTGATGTTTGCGATAACACGCATGAAGAAAGGCATGGAAATGAGAAATCCTTTTCTTATCGAAACGAAAACACTTTACCCATTCGAATTCGAAATAGCCCAGGAAGTCGTAAATCTTATAGGGCATCGTACAGGTATTTATTTGCCGGAAGGAGAGATTGGGTTTATTGCCCTGCATGTTCACAGCGCTGTAATGAACCGTGATTTATCCGAAGTGAATCAGCATTCTCAGCTGGTGACTCATCTTGTTAACATGATTGAAGATCAGCTGGGTATTGAAATTGATAAAGACAGCATCGATTATATGAGGCTTGTCCGCCATATCCGCTTCACCATTGAAAGGGTTAATAAAGGCGAGGTCGTTGAAGAACCGGAAAAAATAACTTCACTCTTGAAAGAAGAATACCCGGTATGCTACAATCTCTCTTGGAAGCTCATTAAAGTAATGCAGCAAACATTAAAAAAACCAGTCTATAACGCAGAAGCTGTTTATCTGACTATGCATCTGCAAAGGCTGCAAAAGAAAATAAATTAATTGCGATTTTATCTTGTCCAGCATTGGCAAGTCTTTACGTGTTACTGATTCGATCAGGCATGAGTGAAGAAAGGTAATTGAATTTAGGCAAATAGGGTATGATACCCTTGTATGCACCTGAATTCTATCCTTTTTTCCTCATGCCTTTTTTGTTTTTTAATGGTTGCCGCTATTAAATGAAAACGCTTAATGAGTAAAAATTTTAGGGGGTTAACATATGTTTAAAAAAGTATTTGGCGTCCTGCAAAAAGTAGGAAAAGCCTTGATGCTTCCTGTAGCCTTGCTGCCTGCAGCAGGGATCCTGCTTGCTCTTGGTGCGGCTCTGCAGAATCCTGCGCTTCTTGAGCTGGCTCCGTTCCTGGATAACAGCGGGGTCGAGATCGTTGCCCAGGTTATGCAAAAAGCAGGGGATATCGTCTTTGCCAACCTGCCGGTGCTATTTGCGGTTGGTGTAGCTGTTGGTTTGGCAGGCGGTGAAGGTGTAGCTGCACTTGCTGCCATTATCGGTTATTTGATTATGAACGTGACAATGGGTACGGCTGCCGGAATAACGGCAGAGGATGTAAATGGGCTTAATTATGCGAATATCTTAGGGATTCCAACTCTGCAGACAGGTGTATTCGGCGGTATTATAGTTGGAATTATCGCTGCTGCATTATACAACAAATTCTACGAAATCGAACTTCCTTCATACTTGGGATTCTTTGCCGGGAAACGTTTCGTTCCCATTATTACGGCTGCTACATCAGTAGTTCTTGGTTTGCTGATGCTGGTTATTTGGCCGCCAATCCAGGAAGGATTAAATGCCTTCTCACAAAACATGGTTCATGCGAACCTGACTTTATCAGCATTTATATTTGGCTTGATTGAACGGTCGCTGATTCCTTTTGGTCTGCATCATATTTTCTACTCTCCGTTCTGGTATGAATTTGGACAGTATGTAACAAATGCAGGTGAAACAGTACGCGGTGACCAGCGGATTTTCATGGCGCAAATCAGTGATAATGTACAAAACCTTACTGCAGGTACATTTATGACTGGTAAGTTTCCGTTCATGATGTTCGGTCTTCCAGCCGCTGCATTAGCGATTTATCATGAAGCACGTCCTGAAAAGAAAGTAGTAGTCGGAGGTCTTATGGCGTCTGCAGCATTAACTTCTTTCTTAACAGGTATTACAGAGCCGCTTGAATTCTCATTCTTGTTCGTAGCTCCGATCCTGTTTGCTGTGCACGCAGTGTTTGCAGGTCTGTCGTTCATGACTATGCATCTTTTAGATGTAAAAATCGGAATGACTTTCTCGGGCGGTTTGATTGACTATATCCTATTCGGATTAATCAACCCTCAGACAAATGCCTGGATTGTTATACCAGTTGGATTGGTATTTGCTGTGATCTATTACTTTGGTTTTAGATTTGCCATCCGCAAATTTAATTTAATGACTCCGGGCCGTGAAGAGGTAGAAGAAGATGAAGAATCAGCTGCTTCAGGCAAAGGCGGAGATCTTCCATATGAAGTTCTTGATGCTATGGGCGGGCAAGAAAACATCGCTCATCTGGATGCTTGTATTACTCGACTTCGTGTATCAGTAAACGATATTAATAATGTAGACAAAGAGCGCCTGAAAAAACTTGGTGCATCTGGAGTGCTGGAAGTTGGAAACAACATTCAGGCAATCTTTGGCCCGAGATCTGAAACAATCAAAGGCCAAATGAAAGATATCATGAGCGGCAAAAGACCGCGCGCAGTTGAAAAATCTCCAGAAGGCGGAGTAGAGCAGCAGATTGAAGAAGTAAATCCTGAGGCTCTTCAGACTGAACATAAGGAAGATACATTCATTGCGCCATTAAAAGGTGAAATCAAACCAATTACAGAAGTGCCTGACGCTGTATTCTCAGGTAAAATGATGGGTGATGGTTTTGCGATTGTACCTTCAGAAGGAACTGTAGTTTCACCGGTAGACGGGAAAATCGTTAATATGTTCCCGACTAAGCATGCGATTGGCATCCTTTCAGATTCAGGCCGCGAAATCCTGATTCATGTGGGAATTGATACGGTTAACCTGAAGGGTCAGGGATTTGAAGCGTTAATTGCTGAGAATGACCGCGTAGAAGCGGGACAGCCGCTATTGAAAGTGGATCTGGATTATATCGGGGAAAATGCCACTTCTATTATTACACCGATCGTATTCACAAACCTTCAGCAGGGTGAAACAATCAAAATTAATAAGCCTGGCGCTGTTGACCTTAAAGAAAAAGATATCATCGTCATCTCAAAACAATAATATATAATATAGAAGAAACCAGCTGCGGTTAAAACAGCTGGTTTCTTTT
Source organism: Bacillus sp. 7894-2 (assembly GCF_002272225.1). NCBI lineage: Bacteria > Bacillati > Bacillota > Bacilli > Caryophanales > Bacillaceae > Bacillus > Bacillus sp. 7894-2. The sequence goes on along the minus strand of NZ_NPDG01000156.1, from coordinate 155 downwards.
TATTTGATAGGATAATAATTTTTTGTGTTTTTTTTGAATAACTTGTTGACCCTTTGGGCAACAGGTGTTATTATAGAAAAACAGTCGCTTGAGACGTTAACAGAATTTAAAAGTTTTTAAAAAAGTTGTTGACGAAGTGATCGAGAAATGATATA